>JAGONZ010000063.1 GCA_017992755.1 Candidatus Buchananbacteria bacterium
TTATTGAGTTGGTCACGAAATTATTTCCTGAGAAAAAAATTAGCACCACACCTTTTACGCGTTTAACCTACGCTGAAAGCATTGAAAAGTACGGCAGCGACAAACCTGATTTGCGGGTCAACAAAGAAGATCCAAATGAGTTGGCATTTGCGTGGATTGTTGATTTCCCCATGTTTGAAAAAGATGACCGCGGCAATATCGCGGCGACTCATCATCCATTTTGCGCGATCAAAGATGAAGATCGCGAAAAGTTTATGGCTGGAGAGGATTTGCTTTCAATTCGCGCTAATGCCTATGATTTAGTGTTGAATGGGTACGAATTAAGCTCGGGCAGTATTCGGATTCATGAACGGGAATTACAGAAGCGAATTTTTGACTTGCTCCAAATTTCTGAAGCTGATCAGCAATCGCGTTTTGGACACATGCTCGAAGCCTTTGAATACGGCGCACCACCACACGGCGGCTTTGCGCCCGGTATTGATCGCATCGTCATGTTGATGGCCGGGGAGCCAAATATTCGCGAAGTGATTGCTTTCCCAAAGACTGGCGACGCGCGCGATCCAATGATGGAAGCGCCGTCCGCTGTTACGACAGCTGCACTTGAAGAAGTCCACATTAAAATTACTGAAGACCCCAAATCTTAATTAATTCGGAATTAATGCGGACAGGTCGCGACCTGTCCCTACCGTTATTCATAATACTTGTCTATGGCTATTGGTACCAAACAGGAACACGCAGCACTCGATGCTTTTTTGAATCTTTTAAGTTTGATTACGGTTGGGTGGTGGTCATTAGCTTTAGGGGGTGTCTTGTTTCAAATTGTTGATAAATTTTTCGGCGTTGGCTTTGGACCAGTCTACAATTATTCACAATCAGGACTTAAATTTGGGATCGCGTCACTGATCATTGTGACGCCGGTTTTAGTGTGGGTTAATGTCTATCTGCGACGGTTGTATCAGCAGGAGCGCTTAAGCAGTACGAGCGCAATTCATCGTTGGTTGACCTACGCAATGTTGCTAGTTTCAGCGTTAGTCATTGTTGGTGATCTAATCGCGGTAATTTACAGTTTGCTCAACGGCGACTACACAATTGCTTCGATGTTGAAGATCGCTGTGATCTTAGTGATCAGTGCTGGCATCTTTGGGTATTTCTGGGTTGACCTCCGTCGCCAAGATTTTTCATTGCACAAACCATTAGCGCTCACGACATTAGCTGTTGTAATCTTAGTTAGTGTCGCTGCTATTATCGGCAGCTTGTTTGTGATTGATTCACCTAAGGTAACGCGCGAGAAAAATGCTGATAACGAACGCGTGAACCATCTGTCACAAATCAACTCCCAAATTGTCAGTCAGTATTATGAGCAACAAGTCTTGCCAGCTGATCTGTCAGAATTAAATTTCGCTGACTTTAAAGATCCTGAGACCCAAGCAGCGTATGAATACCGAGTTATCAGTGCCAAAGAATACGAATTATGCGCCACGTTTAATCGCGCCGTTGATACTGGTGATAACAGTCAGTGGTACGGGTATGAAAAGTGGTACCACCATGGCGCGGGCCGTCAGTGCTTTACTGAAAATGCACCAGTAGTGTCGCCCGACACCATGAAGCGCACGGCGCCCTTGATGCAATAATTGCCATGCCAATTTCCAAGAAGTTAACCAAGTATTTAGAGGCTCAAGGTGCGAAATTTGACGTGGTGTCGCATCGAACCGTCTTTACAGCCTACGATGCCGCAGCAACACTGAAGCGCGAACTTCATGAAATTGCCAAGACATTGTTAATTGCTGCTGATAAACAGTTAGTGTTGGCAGTAGTTCCGGCAAATAAAAAATTGGATCTAGAAAAAATTAAAAAAGCTTTGAAAGCGACCAAGGTCGTGATTGCGAGCGAAAAGCAATTAGTGGCTGCCCTGAAGATTAAACCCGGCACACTTTCGGCTTTCGGTTCGTTGCATAAACTGCAAGTCTTGGCTGATGACTCATTAACCAAGGCGAAGAAGATTGTGCTTTCGAGCGGTAGTACGACTGACAGTATTATTATGCCAACCGTGGCTTATTTGAAGCTTGAAGGAGCGAAGATTGCTAAGATCGCAATTGGTGGCGGATATACATTGCCAAAACTAGCTAAGAAGAAGCTGAAAAAGAAAAAATCTTCTAAGAAGGCGGTAAAGAAAGGTGGCAAGAAGCAAATTACAGCTAAGGCTTCTACGAAGAAAAAGTCAGCTAAGAAAGTAGCAAAGAAAAAAGCCAAATAACGTGTACGAAACGAAGCTAGAAAAATTTCAAGGGCCACTCGATTTACTCCTGCAACTTATTGATTCGCAGGAGCTTGATATTTCTCATGTTTCGTTGGCACAGGTCACAGATCAGTACTTACAATACATTGATGCAGCGACAGCGATTGATACTACTGAACTTGCTGATTTTCTGGTGGTGGCGACTAAATTATTAGTAATTAAATCGCGCCTACTGTTACCGCAGCTCGTAACTGAAGAAGAGGATTCAGCTGATTCGCTCGAGGCCCAGTTGCGGATGTATAAAGAATATTTGGAAGCGTCTAAAAAAATCGAGGCGCGTTTAGGCGAGAAACAGTTCAGTTGGACCCGAGAGAAAATTGCCCAGCCAATTGAGCCAATGTTTCGGCCGCCGCAGCTCGTCACGTCGCCGGTCTTAGCCGAAGTTTTCCAAGAGATTATCGCGCGAATTGAATACGTTGTCAGTTTACCGCAACGCGTCATGGAACACGTCGTGTCACTGCGAGAAAAATTAGGTGATATTCGGACGCGACTCAGTGGAGTTAGTAGCTTGTCATTTAAATCATTAGTTACTGACGCCGGATCGCGCGCCGAATTAGTCGTTTGTTTTATGGCGCTACTTGAGTTGATCAAAAGCGGTGAGGCGGCAGTGAATCAGGCGCACGTCTTCGACGACATTATCATTAATCGGCAGTAGTATGGAACTCGCATCAATTATTGAAGCTTTATTATTTATCTCGCATAAGCCATTGTCGGTTAAAGAGTTAACTAAACTGACGGAATTAAGTGCATCTGAGGTTACTGAAGCGCTTACTGCGTTAACTGAGTTATATAAAACTCGTAATGGGGGATTAATGATCCTGGAAGTTGATGGGAGTTACCAATTGGGCACCAGTGGTGCCGCCGCACCATATGTCGAACGGATGTTAAAGCACGAGCTTGATGGTGAACTCACGCGACCGTCGCTAGAAACATTAACGATCATTGCCTACCGCGGACCAATTTCTAAAGCGGAACTCGAACTGATCCGTGGTGTTAATTGCAGCATGATTATTCGAAACCTGCTGATGCGCGGCTTAATTACAGCCGAAGAAGATACAGTGCGAGCAACAACCGTCTATCAAATTACTCACGAGTTTTTGAAACACTTAGGAATGAGTCGCGCGGCTGACCTGCCGGATTTTGAGCGCTTAAATCGCGATCATAATTTGGATGCCTTACTTGCCGGCACGACGGCGACTGATTCACCACAAGAGCCCGTAACTGATCAAGCCAATGTTTAGCACTATTGCCAATTTATTAATCTTAGGATTGCTTAGTCATGCGGAAGCAGCGCCGCCAGCCCCTTTGACGCCAACAATCGCTGAGCCGCCAGCAATTATCGCTCCCGAACGCGTGTATGATAACGCCTTTGA
>JAGONZ010000021.1 GCA_017992755.1 Candidatus Buchananbacteria bacterium
CTGATCAATAATATCGATAATCACTTGGTCATAGCGGCGACGACGGTGAAACAAAAAAGCGCCGGCCGGGCCGATGGTGCTCAAGTGGAGTTTGTTTTGGCTGATGAGGCCGACAAGGGCGGTGATCCGTTCGACGTTGACGCGTTCGATTGAATCTTGGATCGTTCGACCGAGGCGGCGGTTGGCTCGCTGAAGGCATTCCTCGAAGCGGCGTTCGTGCGGTTCGTTAATATCAAACGGCGGCAAATAATATTCAATTTCAAGATCGCGGACAATTTCAAATATCTTTTCACTGAGCGGTTCGGCTAAGCCATTGAGCTCAACCAAGCCAAATACCGTACCTAACCGTGATTGCAGCGGTCGTTCAGCGGATGCCACAAACACATATGCCCGGCGCGAGGTGTCGCTGCCAGCCAGGTAAATTTTTTCAATCGAAGTGAGGAATGGTGCCATAGGAGCTTTACAGCTAATCTTCGCTATTATACAATAATTTTATGACTTTCGTAAATACGGACCATGCTTGAACATTTATTCGGCTCTAAGACGCGCGTACAGCTGTTGCGAGTGTTTCTCACTAACCCAGAGAAGTATTTTTTTGTGCGCGAATTAATGCGTAACTTAGAGACGCATCTGAACGCGGTTCGCCGCGAACTCGAAAACTTGGAGCGACTGGATATTATTCAATCGCACACGAAACTTGATTTAGAGCGCGAAGCGGAGAAGCCGCTTAAAGATAATAAAAAATATTACAAACTCAACACTAATTTTGTGTTTGCGGAAGAGTTGCGCGCGTTGATTGTAAAATCACAATTGATTTTAGAAAAATCATTGGTGCAAAAAATTGAAAAACTGGGCAGTATTGATTTTTGTCTGCTGTCCGGCATCTTTGTGGGCCGCGAAGATTCGACGGTTGATTTGCTGGTGGTTGGCAAAGTTAAACGACCATCATTGTTGCGGTTAATCAAGACGTTCGAACGCGATCTGGGCCGCGCGATTAATTACGCGATTTTGACCCCGCAAGAATTTACGTATCGCAAAGACGTCACCGATCGGTTCCTGTACGATTTACTGGAACAAAAGAACTTGATTATTATCGATAAGATTTACAATCCGGCACCAGCCAAGCTGAAGCTTAAGAAGTCGCTCAAAGTATGATCTTGGTAATAGATAATATTTCAGACTCACTCCGCGTGAGTCTGTTGCGTGCTGGCCAAGAAATTGGTTCCTTAGTCATTGAAGGCCAACGAGCTGACTTGTTGGCTGAGGTCTCAAAATTACTAACGAAGAATAAAACAAAGATCAAAGCCTTAAAGGGGATTGCGGTTGTTGCGGGGCCAGGACGATTTAGCGCTGTGCGGCGGTCAGTGGCGATTGCGAATGCTTTAGCTTTTGCCCAGCAAATTCCGGTGGTTGGTATTTCTCAAGCTGAAGCAAATGACCTCGAGCAACTTTCTGAGAAATTAAAAAGCGCCAAAGTTGGGGTGAGTATTGTGCCGCTCTATGATGGCGAGCCAAATATTACTGTGGATAAGTCGCTCGCTAAGAAATCGTAACCTGGTATAATTAAACCAATTTATATTTAACTTGTTTTATGTCTCGAGCTCAAATGTTGGTTAAGTCAAAAACAAAGATTTCTAGTACTGTCGCCGTTGGCGTTGGCATTCTCGCCATCGCGGCGATTATGGCGACGGTCGGACCTAAGATGGTGGGTAATTTTGCAGGAGTTACTACAGTCAAGCTAGCCTGCGCCGATTATGATGGCGTTGATTATGCCGTGAAGGGAACCGTAAAAGCTACGGGATTAACTTTAGATGATTCATGCAAGGATGCAAAAACATTAAATGAAGGTGTTTGCGATCCGATCAGAAAGTATGCCAACTCAGTAACGCATACTTGCCTCAATGGCTGCAGTGCCGGAAAATGTAATCCAGCTACATCGACCCCAGGTGCTCCAGTAATTGCTATTACTAAAAGTGATTTCTATATTCCAATCACTAGTGGTGAGGCCGTTATCAGAGGGGAGTTCGCTTTCACTATCACCGCCCCAGATCAAGATGTCTATATTGCCAAAAGAACAACCTCAACCGTTGAATACCTGGTCAATAAGAATAATGCCATGGTATGGCAGACGCCGATTGCCGGCATTAATCAAACCCTAGTCGTTTACAGTATTGATGGCGCTGATACTTCAAACCCGAGTTTCTTTAAGATTGCCAAAGGGAAAAGTCTGACCGGAAGAGCATATTTTGGTATGGCTCAAAAAAAACTTGACGGCTCAATGCTGCCAACGGGCTTTTACTCACTGAGTTGGAAGAGTCTGGCCTACAGAAATAGTGCCACGGCAACGGCAGTTAAAAAGGTGGAGTTAATCGACCACTCAAAAGCTACAACCAAAAGCCAGCAGTATCCAAGTTTAGGTAAGCCAGTTTTCCAGGAATAGTTTAGACGAATACTATAAATTTAAACAGCCTCATCCCGAGGCTGTTTTGTTACTGTGGATAAGAAATTCGCTAAAAAGTGAGGAGTTGCTATAATTAACGCAATTTATAACTAAACCTAACTATGCCTCGAGCTCAAACGTTAGTTAAGTCAGAGACAAAGATTTCAACCAAAGTCGCTGTTGGTGTAGGTGTCGTCGCTATTGCCGCCATCATTGCTACGTTCGGTCCGCGAATGATTGGGAATTTTGCCGTGGCGCCGATGAGTTCAGGTCTTGCCAACACAACCACAGCAGCGACGTCAACTGCCACATCAACTACAGCCTTTGGTTGTACAGATACTGATGGTGGCAAGAATTTTACAGTTAAGGGCACGGCGACAGTGGGTAACTTTAGCCTTACTGATTCCTGTAAGAATGCAACAACCCTTAATGAAGCCTGGTGTGATCCTGCGCGTAAGTACGTGAATAATGTTGAGCAGAAATGTTCTGGTCAGTGTCTTGAGTCTAAGTGCGTTGGAACTGGTGTTATTACGAGCGCCTCTTCAAGTATTGAAAAAATAGTATCCCCAGATAATTCTCCAAGGATTCACGCAACTTTTGCTTTCAGTATTAAAGCCGAAGGTGGTGATATTTCACTTGATCATGGATTGCAGTATTTAGCAGATTATACAATCTATAAAAACGGACAGGTTTTCAAGACCGGAACCTCTATTTTTACAGACCTCTCGATCGGTGGTAGATGGATTGGGGCAAATCCATGGCAAGAAATCAGAATTGGTTCAAGTAGGGATACGTATTGGAAATTAGTAAATGGTCAAATCGGTACTGTGATCGCTACTATGGATATATACGGAGCTGACCGTGCTGGTACTCCTTTGGCTGCCGGATTGTACAAAATCGGCGTTAATTACATAAAGGTAAGACCGGCTAATACTAATGGGGCCTGGACAAATGTTTCAGTAGCGGGTCAATCATACAGTATCACTAATCCTATTAGGTTACCTTAGTCGATTTAAACAAAAACAGCCTCATTCCGAGGCTGTTTTTGTTTTCTAAAAATAAATTAAGTTATCCACTTTATTAAAGTGTTGAGCCTTGGCGTCTTGTGGTGTATAATGTACTCATGAGGTGAGAAGTGGGGAGAAGTGGGGGATAACTAGATTACCGCAATGTTCGTCGGCCAATACGCACACTCGATTGACGCCAAAGGACGCCTGGCAGTACCAGCGAAGTTTCGCGGCGAGCTCAAAAAAGCCGTCGTGACCAAAGGTCTCGAACAATGTCTCGTCTTGTACCCTAAAAAGCAGTGGGATGTCTTAGCTGGGAAATTAGCAGCCATGCCAATTTCCAAAGCCAACAACCGCGCCTTCGCTCGCTTGATGCTTGCCGGGGCGATGGATGTCGAAGTCGACAGTCAAGGACGGATCATTTTACCTGAGTACTTGCGGCAGTATGCCGGTGTCGACAAAAAAGTCGTCATCACTGGCCTCTACGATCGGCTCGAAATCTGGGATGAAGCTCGTTGGACCGCGTACCAAGCCGCCACTGAGAAGAACTCCAGTGAGATCGCTGAAGCTCTTCAAGAATTAGGCGTCTAGTATGCCGATTCATGAACCCGTGCTGCTGGACGAAATCCTCGAAGGTCTCAACCCACAGCCCAATCAAAATTTCATTGATGGCACGTACGGTGCGGGCGGCCACAGCGCCGCATTACTTGAGCGGGTTGCACCAAATGGTCGGGTGATCGGTATTGATCGTGACCCAGCCGCCATTGCTGCGGCCACGCCACATGAGCGGTTACTGCTCATCAACGAAAATTATCGCCATCTCGGAGCGATTATCAAACAAATCAACCATGCAGGAATTAATCAAATTAGCGGTATCCTATTGGACCTTGGTTTATCCTCAGATCAGCTCAGCGCAGGGGATCGGGGATTTAGTTTCGAAGGTCAGGCAACTCTTGATTTAAGATTTAACCCGGAGGAGCAGATTCCCACTGCTCGTGATCTCCTCGCTGAACTTCCGGAAGCTGATCTCACTGATCTGCTGCGGACGTACGGCGATGAGCCACTCGCGCGCCCGATCGCTCAAGCGATTATCAAAGCGCGGCGAGACTCACAAGTGCCGGAAACAGCTGAAATGCTTGTCCAGCTCGTTTCCGGCATCTATCGCCGGCGGTATCGCGCTTACTCTAAGCGCAATCCCGCAACTAAGACGTTTCAAGCATTGCGCATCGCTGTTAACCAAGAGTTTCAAGGCCTGGAAGAATTTTTACCCCAAGCCATTGAAATTCTGCCACCTGGTGGCCGGTTAGCGATTATCAGCTTTCATTCGGGTGAAGATCGAATCGTTAAACATTACTTTAAAGATCAGGGTAAACAAGGTCGGGTTCGGGTGTTGACGAAGCGGCCGCTGATTGCCAGCGACGCTGAGCGTGAACGTAACCCCCGAAGTCGGAGTGCTAAATTACGACTGATCGAAAAAATATAACTTATTTATGGGCCGCTTCTTTTTCAAAACTGAGAAAAATAACCATCACTTCCCAGAACTTCAACAGACCGGGCGTCTGCGCCGCTTTGGCGGCTTCTTAGCCCGAGCGTATAGTCCGTTGCGGCTGACCGCCGGTTTAATGGTGGTGACAGTGATTGTCGGGGGCGCTTATTTCTGGCAAACCAACGCCAGCGCTACTCAAGGCTATAAAATTCGTGAACTCGAAGATCGCTTGAGTGATCTCAAAAAAGAAAATGAGAAGATGCAGTTTGACGTCGTCAGTCGCCAATCGATGGAGCAAGTGATTGCGGCCGCCGGCTCACTCAACCTAGTATCGTCTGCTGGCGTCGAGGTGATTACTGTGCCTGGCACTGCGGTGGCTTTACGGTAAGCGTCACTGGTATGCTACGCGCCCATGGAGGACCAACACGCGGCTCGTCGAGTCACGCTGACAAACGACCAGACGGACGTTTGTGCTGGTTGCGTTGGGGATTGGTGGCGGTGGCTGCGCTCCTAGTGGTGCGGCTTTTTGATTTGCAAATCTTTCGGGGCGATCTCTACACCGCCTTGGCGGCCGGACAGCACGAACTGTATGAAAAGTTATTTCCAGTCCGTGGTTCGATCTATGTTAAAGAGAAGCGCAACGGCAAAGAAGAATTATTTCCGCTTGTCACTAATCGCGAACTCAATCTACTCTACGCAGTACCGACCGCAATTACTGATGCCAGTTCCACTGCTGACAAATTATTAGCAGTCTTTACGCCATCAGTTACCTTAAGTGCTGATGATGAGGCCTCAATTCGTGAAGGACTAGATGAAACGTTAGACCCAGCATTGGCTGACGAAATTATCACCACCCGCCGGACGCAATTAATTGAAGCGCGGCAACAGCAAGCCCGACAATTGCTGGTTACTAAGTTATCAAAACCTGACGATCCTTATGAGGCGCTGGAGCGACGCCTGACCGATGAGCAAGTCGAACAGATTAAAGCCCTGAAAATTGAAGGTCTCGGCTTTCAGCCAGAAATTTGGCGCTACTATCCAGAAAAAGGGTTAGGTGGGCAGTTGTTTGGGTTTTGGGGGTACGATGATACGCGTACTGATGGCTTGAACCGCGCGGGTAAGTACGGCTTGGAGGGGTATTTTGATGATGAGTTGTCGGGTACCTTGGGTGAAATTCATTCTGAGCGCGATGCTTGGGGCAACCTGATCGCGGTCGGTACTAAATCGTTTACCGAAAAAGTTGATGGCTCGGATCTAGTCTTAACCATTGATCGTGCGATCCAGTATCAGGCTTGCAAATCGATTGCCGAAGCTGTTGATCACTGGCAGGCTCGGAGTGGTTCCGTGATCGTGCTCGAGCCCAGGACTGGTGCCGTGTTAGCGATGTGCAGTGCTCCTGACTATGATCCATCTGAATATAATAAAGTGAGCTCTGTGTCGCTCTATCGAAATCCGGCGGTTAATGCCGCGTATGAGCCAGGGTCAATCTTTAAACCATTGACGATGGCCGGCGCGCTTGATACAGGCGTGGTCAGTGCTAATACCACATTTACTGACACTGGCAGCGAGAAAATCGGCCCCTTTACGATCAAGAATTTCAATGATAAGGTATATGGCCTGCAGACCATGACCCAAGTATTGGAGAATTCAGTCAATACGGGCGTCATTTATGCGATGCGCCAGATGACCCCAAAAGTCTTCTCGCGCTATGTTAAAGATTTTGGGTTTGGTGAACCGACCAAGATTGAGCTTGCTGGGGAGGCTAAAGGTGATATTTCTAATCTCCTGACGAATAAAGAAATTTATGCGGCGACGGCATCGTTTGGCCAGGGTGTGACGGTCACACCATTGCAAATTGTCACGGCGATCGCGGCAATTGCCAATGGCGGCAAGTTGATGCAGCCTCATGTTGTGTCTGAAATTCGTCACCCGGATGGTCAGGTTGAGACGACATCCCCAACGATGGTGCGCCAGGTAGTGTCGTCAAAGTCGGCAGCAATTCTGTCGGGAATGATGGTGAGCGTGGTTGAAAATGGCCATGGTAAGCTCGCTGGCGTTCCCGGGTATCGAGTAGCCGGCAAAACTGGTACGGCTCAGGTCGCCAAGACGCAAGGCAGTGGATATGAAGAGGGACAAGTGGCCGTATCGTTTGTTGGCTTTGCACCGTTTCAAAACCCTCGATTCGTGATGCTCGTGACGCTAGACCGTCCCCAGCGCGGGAAAGAAGCAGCGAGTACAGTGACGATCACCTTTAAAGAAATCGCCAACTTTATTTTGAACTATTATAATGTGCCGCACGATCGTTAATCGGCTGTAATTATTTGAATCATGAAACCAATCACCAAAAAACTTCTCATCAAAATTCTGCAACTGATCACTCGCGGCATCCGGCGGCGGTATCAGCCGGAAATTATTGGGATTACTGGCAGTGTCGGCAAAACATCAGCGAAGGAAGCGGTCTACACCGTGCTCAATCAGCGCTTTAATGTTCGTCGCAACAGTAAAAATTATAATAACGAAATTGGCTTGCCGTTGACGTTTATTGGTGCCGAGTCGGCCGGGCGGTCAGTGATTGGTTGGCTGCGAATTTTTTTGTTAGCCGTGAAATTACTGGTCTGGCGGCGCGATCGCAATTACCCGAAGATTTTGATTTTAGAAATGGGTACCGATCGGCCAGGGGACATGCAGTATCTAACAAATTTGGCGCCTTGCAAAATTGGCATTGTGACCAATGTTGGCACGGCTCATATTGAATATTTCAAAACTTCTGAAAAGATTGCGAAAGAGAAATCAGTGATCGTCAGTCATTTGTCAAAAAATGGCTGGGCAATTGTTAACGCTGACAATGAGTATACGGCGCCGATGACTACCCAAACCCGAGCGCGGACGTTGACGTTTGGCGTCGAGCATGAAGCTGATATGATGGCGATTGATATTCGCTTGAGTCGTGATCGCCAACAGCTGCCAGGGTTAAGCTTTAAATTGCAGTACCATGGCAGCACGGTGCCAGTACTATTGCCGCGCGTGATCGGTAGTCATTTAGTGTACGCTGCGCTCGTGGGCGCGTCAGTTGGGATCGTGTACGGGCTTAATTTGGTGGAAATCGCCCAGGCGCTGCGCTCATTCCAGTTGACTCCGGGACGAATGTCATTGATTGACGGGATTAAAGGAACGTTAATTATTGATGATACGTATAATGCAGGCCCTGATTCAATGCAGGCGGCGCTCGAGACGGCGAGCAAGCTGAAGCGCCGCGGCGTGACCTATGCGGTACTTGGCGATATGCTGGAGCTCGGTGATATGACCGAGTCAGCCCACGAAGCGGTTGGTGCCGCCGTGGTTCATAATAAATTTGATGTGTTAATTACGGTGGGTGAACGGGCGAAGACGATTGCCCGGGTGGCACGCGAAAAGGGCATGAGTGAAGATGCGGTGTTCACCTTTGCCGACGTCGGCCGCGCTGGCAGATTCTTGCAAGATCGCCTTGAGCCCCAAGATTTAGTTTTGGTTAAAGGTTCACGAGGTATGCGAATGGAGAAAATTGTTAAAGAAGTAATGGCGGAGCCATTGCGTGCTGACGAATTGTTGGTATCGTATCGGTAATCATCGAATCGTAAATATAATATGAATTGTAGGGGCGGCACTGGAGCCGCCCGCATTACATGAATGGTTGACAATCGATTTATTCTATTTTAATATCTAATTATGATCTTCAATCACAAATCAACAGTATTGTTGAGCCTCCTCCTTACCCAGGGTGGAGTGCTTGTGCGTGATTGGAAATAGTTTGCAATCATCAACCAGCGCTTCACCCGAAGCGCTGGTTTTTATTTGTACATTCAACCAATAGGAGGCTATTGCCATGGAAGTCAAACAGAAGTCGCAGCGTAGGATTTCCCAAGTTATCGTTGATGCAGACCAGGAGGAGCTGTACCGCGAATTGGACCGGCTGGTCTTGTTGGCCGACAGTCCCGATCGTGATCGATTGGAGCTGCTGCTGGAAAACCTTGGAGGAACTCCGGACAAAAAGATTGTGACGGCTTTCTTGATTCGTTTAGTTATCAACTACGGTGCCGAGGCGCCTCAAGAGCTAGGTCGAAAACTCGGACAGTGCCATTGGTGCCAGGAGCGAGCAATCGCTGAGCGGACAACCTGCAGTTGCATGGTTTGTTGGATTGCTAAGAATTAAGAAGGTATTATTGGAGGATAGTCATTAAGCTGGCATTCAAATAGATGCCAGCTTTTCTTGATTAAACGCTCCATTTCCCGTACTATTAGCACTATGAAACGCCTCACGATCTACAATACCCTCGGTCGCAAATCACAAACCTTTAAGCCACTCAAAGGTAAAACAGTGAGTTTTTATCATTGTGGCGCAACGGTGTATTGGCGCCAACATATCGGTAATTTACGGTCAGTTGTTTTGGCTGATGCGGTGGCTCGCACCTTGGGATATTTTGGCTACAAAGTAAAAATGGTCCGCAATTACACTGACGTCGGGCATCTTTCGAGCGATACTGATGAGGGCGAAGATAAAATGATTATTGGCGCCAAGCGGGAAAAATTAACACCGATTGAAATTGCTAGTAAATATATTGGATTGTACGAAGCGGATGTTGCCCGCTTAAATGTTCAGCCGCCAACGGTTGCGCCAAAGGCCACTGAACATATTCCCGAAATGATTGCGATGGTCGGGACATTATTAAAAAAAGGTTTCGCGTACGCAACACCTTTGGCAATTTATTTCGATGTCAGCAAAGCCAAAGATTACACTCGCTTGTCCGGACAAAACTTAGAGCTCAACCGTCGTGATGCTGGGCATGGCGATATTGCTGACCCTGATAAGCACCACGCAGCAGATTTTACCTTGTGGTTTTTCCGCGCAGGTACGCACGCTCACGCTTTGCAATATTGGCCAAGCCCATTTACTTCGCCGTTAGTTGAAAATGGCAACGGGTTTCCTGGTTGGCACATTGAGTGCAGTGCGATGGCCAAAAAATATTTAGGTCCAACCTTGGATTTGCACATGGGCGGGGTTGAACACATTCCGGTGCATCACACCAACGAAATCGCCCAAAGTGAAAGCGCTAATGGCAAGCCATTCGTTCGTTTTTGGCTGCATAATGAACACCTATTACTTGATAACGGCAAGATGTCCAAATCGGATGGCAATATTGTGACCTTGGATGATGTTATTGATCGGGGTTATGATCCCTTGGCGTTACGTTACTTGTACTTACAGGCTCACTACCGTAGTAAACAAAATTTTACCTGGCAGTCACTCGATGCGGCTCAATCAGCCTTAACCAAGTTGCGACAATATATTCAGCAATTGCAAAATATAAAAGTTGGCAAAGTGGTTAAAAAGTCTACTACTGAATTTGAAAAAGCGCTCGCCGATGATTTTAATACAGCGGCAGCGCTAGCAGTAGTTTGGGATTTACTAAAAACCAAAAATAAACCGGGTGATATTTTGGCGACGTTGTTAGACTTTGATCAGGTGTTAGGGCTTAACCTTAAAGACTCGCTCAAAATTAAAGCTATCCCTCAAGAAGTTACGGATTTAGCCGAACAGCGCCAACAAGCTCGCGCAGCTAAAGACTTTGCTCAAGCTGATGCGGCACGTTTGCAAATCGAAGCACTGGGGTATGCGATAAAGGATACTGCGGATGGGTATCAATTAGAACCCCTTATCACGAGTCATTAAAAGCCCCTTTCTGTTGATAGTATGAAAATAATCGGGTTCAATCTAGAAAAGACCGCCTATGGTCTGCCATTAGATAATGGCGGAGCTTGTTTGGCCGTAGATGGCGAAATAAGGATGGTTATTAACGAGGAACGGTTGAATCGAAAGCAATATTCTCACGGATTCAAAGGCAGTATAGAGTATATTCTGGAAAACAATGCCCTAACAGTAGGCGATATTGATTTATTTGTCGCCAGTTCTTGTCTCGAACCATTAGCTTCTGTGGAAGATGTCCACAAACAGTTAAGGGATAATGGTTTTGAGGTTGATAAAGCGAAAATACGAATATGTGATCATCACTTATCTCACGCGCTTTCTGCCTATTATCCTTCGGGATTTGACGAGGCTATAATTATGGTTATCGATGGTGATGGCAATGTTCTAGGAAGCAAGATGGAGGCCGGAACTGATAATGCGGAAAAATATTGGCAAAATGAAAGTGAACATAATAGTTATTATATGGGGAGGGGTGACAAGGTTGATTTCCTAGAGAGAGATTTAATTAGTAAAGGGGAAAATGGTTTTGGCGGGGTCTATCGCTACTTTACTCACTTTTGTGGTTTTCGGAGTTATAAATATGCTGGTAAGCTGATGGGGTTGTCAGCATATGGGGCCAAAAGAAATAAGTATAAAGGTATTAAAATTTTTGACCTTCTCCCTAATGGGCAGGTCAAGTGTCTATTGCCGGATTCAGACCATGAAAACTCTTTTTTTGTTGTCGAAGAATGGTTTAAGGAGCAGGGGGTAGAAATAAAAGCCCAGATACCCAATGAGCCGATAAAGGAAGAGATTGAAGACGTTGCCTATTTAATCCAAAGTGAATTAGATAAAGCCTTGATTCATAAGGTTGTATATTTAATTGAGAAGACTGGGGTTAGAAACCTTTGCATTGCCGGAGGCGTTGGTTTGAATGCTGTTAGTAATCGGGCGATTTTAGATAATACCGAGATTGAAAATATTTTTATCCAGCCCGCCGCTAGTGATAGTGGTCAATGTTTAGGAGATGCATATTTTGGGATATTAGAGATTGATAAAGCAAATTTAAAAAGAGGGACGATAACTGTATACCAAGGAAAAGAATATACAGATGAAGATTTTGAGCAGGCTCTTAAACGCAAGTCTGATGATGTAAACTTTAAGAAACTTAGCTTTCCTGAAATAGCAAAATTGGCAGCCCAGAAAATAGTCGAGGGTAAAGTAATTGGCTGGTTTCAGGGACGGTCAGAAATGGGTCCTCGGGCGTTGGGCAATAGAAGTATTCTTGCCAATCCTGCCAATAAGGATATGAAAGGTATAATTAATGCCCGCGTTAAGCACCGGGAGTCTTTTCGTCCTTTTGCGCCTAGCGTGCTTGAGGAAAAAGCTGGCGAATGGTTTGATATCGATATCCCGGCGCCTTATATGATAGTGAATGCTCAAGTAAAGCACCCAGAAAAAATACCCTCCGTTACCCATGTAGATGGTAGTGCGAGGATTCAAACGGTTAACTCTGTCCAAAATGAAAAATATTACTCCCTGATCTTGGAGTTGGATAAAATAACAGGGATACCAGTAGTTTTAAATACTTCCTTTAATGATAATGAAGCAATTGTTGAAACGCCGGAAGACGCACTCAGCACTTTTTTGAGAACTAATATTAATTATCTATTTTTGGGCAACTATTTTGTTGAGAAAAAAGCTCCAATTCAGGAGGAATGGTCTAGTATTGCCAATAAAGCTTCCGAAATTCAAGATGCTAAAAATCGGGCCTTAAATCCTGTAGTTGTTAGCTTAGTTAAAAAATATGAACGGGGTAAAAAACTGTTTGATTATGGCTGTGGCTGGGGTGAATTTTCTAATGAGATGCATAAGCAAGGATTTGAAGTTACTGCTTTTGATGAGGCGGATGAAATGGTAGAGCAGTCCAAGCAAAATTTTCAAGGCCCAAAATATATATATAAAGCAGAGTTTGAAGCTGCTTACACAGAAATGCACAAGAGTTTTGATATCGTTACTTCTAATCTAGTGCTCTGCATTTTAGGAAAAGACACCCAGAAGATTATACTGAAGCATATGAAGAGCTTGGTTAAAGACGATGGGGTAATTATTATCAGTTTCTGTCATCCGTTTTATGATTTCTTACCTGATAGTTTAGTAACCAAGAGGTTTTTGCCTGCCGATGCGCAATATTACCGTGAGTTTATGTATGAAAAGGAAATAAAAGAAAATGGAGCCAGATTCCATGATTATCATCGACCAATGGAACATTACCTGTCCTTATTTAAGGAACTCAAACTTGAGGTGTTGGAGACAAAAGAAAGTGATACTTTAAAAACCGAGTACGACCCCGACTTTATCATTTTTGCGCTCAAGAAGAAGTAATTAGTTAGCAATCGAATTTAATTACAAAAAAGCGGCTCAGTTGAGCCGCTTTTGCTTTGAAGTTACAACCACTCCTTACGTTTGAAAAATAGCAGCATGCCTAAACCAGCGAGACCCATTAGTCCTAGTAACGTCCAAAAGGCGCCACTACTATCAACAATCGGCATTTCAACAACGTTCATGCCAAAAACACTAGCGATTAGCGACAAGGGCAAGATAATTACGGAAAAAATCGTCAAGGTGCGCATGATGTCGTTGAGTTTAAATGACACCAACGAAGAGTTGGTATCTTCCAGGGCCTCGATCATTTCCTTTTGACTATCGAGGATTTCCCAGATGTTTTTGGTGTGTTCGATTAAGTGCGAAAAAACCACGTTGGAACTTTTTATCGGGAAAAAAGGTCGGTCCGAGTTGATGACCTTTTTCAATACGTTTTTGTGGGATGAAATACTTTTGCGGAAATTGAGGACGTTGCGTTTGATTGAGAGAATCTCAGTGACCATCCGCCGTTCGCGTCCGGCGAAAATATTCTTTTCAATATTGCGGACATCTAAGCTTAAATGGTCAAGCATCGGGTAGCAGTTTTCTTGGAGGCGTTCAATAATCTCATAG
>JAGONZ010000022.1 GCA_017992755.1 Candidatus Buchananbacteria bacterium
AACCCTTTTTAAAGGTAAAGGTTGCAATACCATTCTTTACTCGTGACACTGAACCAACCACGCGATTATTCGCATCAACAAGCTTAAGATTGCGCACCCAAGCATCTGGCTGCTCGCCAACAATTGTTAGGGTTAATTTATTGAGATACACGTCGGCATCCCCGGTTTTTTCGTAGAGTAAGATTTTAGTGACATCAAGATTGCGGCTGCCAGCCGTAATTTCACGACGAATAGGCGTGATTTGAACCGTGACTGCTCGAGTATGATTGTATACCAATGGCTCGTCAACGATCCGGTAGTAATTACCAGTTACAGGGAATTTTTTGGCAGAGACAGCAGCATCGGTTTCGACGTAGCTAATGTCAGTAACGCGCAAAGCAATATACATTCCGGGCGTATTGCCGCTCGTGATAAATTTCAGGTTAAGATTTACGCCGGCTGGTACCGTAATTGGCGTACCAAGCTTAATATCGGTAACACCATACACACCAGTCTTAAATGGACCAGCGATCTTATTGCCATTTGCGTCGGCAATAAAAATGTTACCCACGCTTTGGGCATTAGCATCTAAGCCGAGAACATCAAGTTTAATACCCTTAATATGAGCATCACTTCGGCCAGTGTTTTTCAAGTTAATACTGTGCGCAGTAAATTCAGCGTCAGCTGGCACTGTGCGGTCATCGTCTTTAGGTGCACTAGCCGCAGAGACCGTGATCTTGGCTGGTGTTGATGTTGAAGTTTTGGTTGATGTCCGAGCGCCAAGAGCTTTTAACGGCTCAATCAAGCGATAACTTGAAAGGTCAATATAATTAACTGTGACGACTTCATTCCAACGAAACCCATTAGCAATAAAAACTTGCTCGGTTGGGACGAGTTGACGAGTGACGCCAGAAATATAATAAATGGCCGGTGAATCAGGGAGCTTCACCAAACGAATGTCGCTGTAACGGTCAATTTCGCTCTTAGGAACGACTTTAACCCATGACCAGCTGTTGTTATAGCTTTTAAAGACGCGCTCAGAGAGCATCGGCTTTTTAAGACCTAGTTTGGTATTAACATAATAGACTTCTGAGCTGTCTGCCGTACGCAAAAGCAGCGGCTGCGCCTGGGCCAGAGCTGGCACGGCCAAAATCATGAAAATACTGATAAGTAAGGTTTGAATTAGCTTATTCATAGCTAAATTTAGATATGTATTTGCGATCTAAGTACAACTATCTAGTATAGCATAAGAGTCCTAATTTGTCAATAAGAAAGCTCCCTCGACAGTGTCTTGGGAGCTTATTATGTGGCGTGAATGGTACTAAAATCTTAGATTGGCTAATTCTTCGTCAACCCGTTTGCTTTCAATCTCAAAGCACCGGGGGCACCAGCCGTGACTTAACAAAGCCCCTTTTTTGTAATTCGTGTGCTCCCGGAGCCATTTTCCTTTAAGGCTTCTGCGAATGCGTTTGCAACCCATGCAAATCGTCACAATTCGCTGTGATTTCAGTTTCATTTCAATTCTCCTTTTAAAGAACTCCTAAGGATGAATAGCAATTATATCTGAAAAAATCAAAAAAGTCAAGGGTCGGTGGTTGGTTATTTGAAAACAGAAACCTATAGCTTGCCCGTTTTGATGGCGCCTCTGATCTTTTTCATTAGCTCCAAGTAAAACCCGACATTAATCTGCGTTGCCAGGGTTAAGGCTAATGGTTCGTTAGTTTTAAAGAGGTGATGCAAATAGCTGAATGAGTATTCTGGAAGATTGGGTAATGACTTTTTATCTAGCTTATATTTAGCGTTGGTAATATTAATCGTTTCGTAGAAATCTTTCTTGGTGACGTCCCCTGTTCCTTTCCATAGGTACAATCGACCATGTCGGGCTTCACGGGTTGGGATGACGCAATCAAACATGTCGATACCTGAACGCACCGCGCTGACAATATCTCTTGGTGTACCGACACCCATTAAATATCTCGGTTTGTCAGCTGGCAACTGCGGCCCTAAATAGTCTAAAACTTCATCCATCTGTGCCGGTGTTTCACCAACGGCTAAGCCGCCGATTGCATAGCCATCGAAATCAAGCGCTGCTAATTCGTGCAGGCTCTGTTCGCGCAAATCGCGATGGAGGCCACCTTGAATAATGCCAAAGAGATGTTGATGTGAATCCAAAACTCTTGATTGCAGCTTTCGTGCAACTGTTGCCCAGCGAGTCGTGGCTTCCACCGCAGCCAACACTTCTTTACGTGTGGCTACAGAACTTGGGCACACGTCGAGCACCATCGCAATGTCGGAGCCAATTACTTTTTGAATTTCTAAAACTTTTTTTGGTGTTAATTGGTGCAAGCTGCCATCGATATGTGAACGAAATTCGACGCCATTAAGACCAATCTTGCGAATTTTTGATAGTGAGAATACTTGGAAGCCACCGCTATCGGTAAGGATGGGCCCTGACCAGTTCATGTAGCCGCGCAGGCCGCCAAAACGTTTGAGGACTTTGAGCCCTGGTTGGAGGTACAAATGATAGGTATTTGAAAGAATGATTTGGGCGCCTAAGGATTTTACGGTTTCGATTGGTAAGCTCTTAACAGCGCCCTTGGTCGCGATCGGCATAAAAAACGGTGTTTGGATGACACCGTGGGAGGTTGTGACGCGCCCGAGGCGGGCATGGGAACGCTTTGATTGTTTGAGGCGTTTATAGAACATTGCAATAACTTAACAGATTTATGGGGATTGTCAATGTTAGATGCGGTATTCATGTGCCACTTTTTTAGAAAAAGTAGCGCAAAAATCGCGAGTCATTATCCTGAAGCACTACTCCAGCGCCATAAACCCTAAGAAGATTCAAGACTCGCAGTGGGACCCAGCTGCTCAAACAGTTGAATGCTTCTAAGGGTTTATGGCGCTTCCGTTGGTTCGTGCTTCATGATAAAAGTCTCGCAGCCAACGGACTATTTTATTTTTACTCAACGATCCCTGTTAACTGCCCTAATGTTGGATCATTGAAGGCGGTGGTGATGGCGTTTAGGGATTTGTTGATAGTGGCGCCGGTTTCGCTGTCGGTGGCGGTGAGCGTGATGGCGTTGGTTAGCAATAATACCCTGCCGACATCATCAGTGGTTGGCTTGATATTGACGTTAAAGCTGGCGGTTGCAGTTTTGGCGGTGCGAGAAACGAGTGGCAATGACCAGGTAACTGTATTGTTGCCAGGATTATAACTAACGGTGCCGGTAGTGTGAGCTTCCTTACTGCTCCAGGTAACGGCTCGCGGCAAGGCGGCAGTTATTTTTACATCTTTTAAATCATGCAAGTTATTAGCTAGCTGAATCTGAATGTTGTATGACGAGACTTCATTAGCTTGCGGTTGAATGGGGCCACTGCCGAGCGGTAAGCCGGTGGCGTCGTAGTAGCGCCCCAGCGCCGATAATGTCACATCAGAATTCACAGCTAAGGTTAAAGTACGGCCTTTAACGGCAGCCTGTGTCGTATCAGTACCAACGCGGGCCTCAAGATGATTCTCAATGCTAAATTTTGTGGCTGTCTCTCGTGCTGTTTCCGCATCTAAGACACGCAACTGCCAACTTAACTGAGCTTCTGCTCCTGGATCAAGCTTTTTAAGTTGAGGAATTTGAGCGCCGGTCCAAGTGACTTTTGACCCTGAGCGCACACCACCTTTAGTATCGCGCAAACTACCCCAATCAACAATCTGTGAATCAATGATGGCGCTGAGCTGAATATTTTCCAATGGTTCAGAGCTATTATTTTTGACAACTGCCGTGTACAGCACGATATCGCCAAAGCCGACATTTTGATCTTCAGCTGACCCATTGGCAATTAACTGCAGCGATAATGCTTCTTTAACAATCGCCGTGGCTGAACCAGCTTGGGCTTGAATCATGTATTCACCGTCACGGCCGATCAGTAATCGAGCAGCTAAATCCTGATTGCCGACATCGGCACGCGTGAAGGCGCCTTGAATAATTACGCTACCTTCAGTCCCCGCCTTTAGTTCGGGCAGTTTCCATCTAGTTGTTCCACCTTCAGGATCCGGGATCATTTTAGTTGGAGCGAAACCCTGGGGAATATCCACCTCTAATCGTAGATCACGCAGATCTTCTTTCCCAGTATTTTTATACTTAATTGTGTAGCTAACCGGGTCTGTCGGCGATGAATGCTGCGGACTTTCGATTGCTAGGGTTAGTGGCGAGCTATTGATAACAAATTCGCTACGGCCTTCTTGCTGGAAATTACCGTTAAGGTTAGCTGGTTTATAACTAAGTGTGCCATTAATGACTTGGTTCGATCCCAGGGGCGCCAGTAAGCGGCCAGTAATTTGGATTTGCTTTGTTTCACCGGGATTAAGGACGCTGAAATTCCAGGTACGACCGGTATCGTCGCTTGGCGGCACAGAGGCCTGCTGAAATTCAAAATGTTGAGGGTAACGGAGATCTAGTTTAACGTTATACAGATCAACTTCTTCATGATTGGTGATAGTCACCACGTATATGGCGGGTTGAGCGGAGCTGACTGTTAGCGCTGGCTCAATCTTAAGTGCCACCCGTTGATTAGTGAAGCTATCGCCTTGCAAATTCTTCCAGACGATAAAGGCACCAGCGCCAGCAACGCCTGCTAAGATTGCAAAGATCGCTACCAGAGTGATCGCTCGCTGCCACCAGGGCAGCGTTTCATTTTCAAGCTTGGTCAAATCGGGAATTAAGCCATCACTGGTCGTATAGACTTCCGCCAGTCGACGTTGAATATTGCTGCGGCCACCTGCAAGGCGCTTCAGAGGTGATTTAACCTTAGGATGATTTTTGCGCTCGATTGTTGTCGCCAAATCATCTTGCATCGTAATTGAGTTAGTAAAGCTTGATTTGGAAACTGGTTTTTCGGGTCGGCTCTGCAACATAGAAAGGTTAATAATTAAAGCTAGTAAAGAATAGCTGGTCAGTGACTAATTGGGATTGCGTGGTGATGCCTTCAGTTGTTGATGTATAGCGCGGGTATTGCATGCCAACGTGTAATACTGATGGATAGTGAATAGTGCTCGTCAAGACATCGTCATTGCTGCCGGCCTGCTTTTGGACAATCAAACTGTAGCTTCCAAAACTCACCGTAACATTGGTACTTAATAATTGCTGCCACAGTGTTTTAGGTACAGGTCGTTCGCGTGAAATTTTAAACGGCAAGCGATATACTAGTACGGCCTCAGTGGTTTCTCCTGGCTTGGTAATCATCCAATTGGCAAACACGGTTTTTTGGTGTTCATCGTAAACAGCCGTGCCACTGCGGGGGTCAATTACGGCGGAGTTTTCAGCGCTCACTTCTGGACTAGCAACTAATGGCCCTGTTGAAGTGGCTAACGGCGCAGTTGATGATGAAAAGCCAGCGGCATTGATCAAAGTACTGCCTTGAGGCACATATACCCGGACATAGCTGCGGTTAGGAACATTAGTGAAGCGAGTATCAATTGGTCCGAAGTGATGACGGCGGATAACTACGCGATCGATCAAACCGCCGTTGCCATCAATCGTGACCTGATGGTCAATTGATTGGCGAACAACATTGTCAGTCTTGCCGCCGCCAATGTTGGCTGCCACCACACTTAAATAGTCGCCATCAGTGTCGGCTAATTCACCGTTCCAATGATACTTAGTCGCCAGTTGATTGAGGGCATCATTTTTGAAATATAGCTGAATATCCTTCTCGCGCAAGCCACGTTCAATGGTGGCCAGGATCGAAATGAGCTGTTCTGGCGGTACTGCTTGTAGTCGGGTCATTAACTCTGGCATGAGGGCGCCAATAATCTTTTTTGGTGCCTTTTTGTCAGCTTCAAATTCAACTGTATTTTGCAATTCCATTTCGACATTGTCGGCCGTTAAGCTTTTGCCAAATTCTGGCAGATCAATTGGTCCGGTAATTTCCAAAAGCGCCGGCAAAAAATCTGAATTAATGGCAATTACGCCATCAATACTTGGCCCCCCGCTTTTGGTGAAAAACGACTCAATCGTTTGGGCAGAAGTTGGCCAATTCGGCGACCAGTTCGCATCTTGAAATTCCCATTGCGGATTAATTATTTGCAATGGTTTAGGGGCTGCGTAGCGTGTTAGGAGTCCAGCACGGACGTCATAGGTGCCGCCTGCTGGCGTCTGAATATTTCTAATTTTTCCTGAACTAATATCGATAAGTGCGAAGCTTCCCATAAAGCCGCCGGATGCTCGTAACTCATTATCATTTTGGAAGACAACTAAGTAGCGACGCAATGATTGATCGCCCAAAAATTCTTGAGCAAGCGCGGAAAAGTCGCTGAATTGCTTAATGCCCTCAGTTAATTTTGGTAATAGCAACTGTAATTCTCGATACCGATCCCGACCGGACTCTGGGATATGTTCCGGATCAATTTGCTTCATGTCTTTGTTAGCAGCTTCCAACAGTGGCAATACCTTGGAAACTTCCTCATCCAGTAATTTGATCTTAGTCGTCAAGGGCACAGTTGATGAAGCGTCGGTAACGACAGTTACGCCTCCCAGCAATAATCCGCCCGCTTCGGATAGATTGCGCCCAAGTGATAACAAGTGTTTACCGCTGCGATAACTGTTTGAAGTGGGCACTAAATCAGCCAAGGTAGTCACTGCCGAATTGACACTCGTCAGTTCTTGCTGGGCTTCAATAAAGTCCGTACTGGCAGCCGCAAAATACTGTTGGGCCGCCGCAAAATCAAAGGCTTTAAGTTCATGCTGAGCGGTTTCGAGATTAGTGAGCGCTGATTCAGCTTCACCTAAGACCGCGCCTCGAGCCGCCTGAACTTCTTGCCAGTACGTAAAGGTTTTAAACGGCAAGGCAATGATCAGCGCAATCGTAGCAAAGGCGACTAATGGCCGTAGAGCGGCGTGCGGCTGCCACTGCCAAATCGTAAAAGCTGAGCGCGTCCGCCTAACTGCCAAGGCTGGGGTTCGAACTACAGTTTCGATTTGATATTCAGGAGTAATAAAAATTGCCTCGCTGGCGGCGATCACTGGCTTTGAGCGACGCGGCATCAGTGATGCCTCAGCTGTTAATGCGGCAAGCTGAGTTTGAAAGACAAGCTCATCGTCAGCAGTGGCTCGATCACGCTGATACTGCTGGTATTGCCACAGTGAGCGGGCCACAATGGTTTCTAAGCGTCGGTAGAGGCTAAAAAAAGGCTGAGTGAATGATAGGCGCTGCAGCCATGACTCATGTGGGCGGGGCAGCTCTAGTTTCGCCAATTTATTTTCAAAACGGGAACCTGCAAACGATACTGGCAGCCAACTGGTAAGTTTTTTAGCTTGGGAAATAATCGGGCTGCGATCAAAATCAATCAAGGTTAAAAAGCCAATTTTCTGTAGGAATTTCCCTGCGGGTAAAATTTCATGGTTAATTCCTTTATTTTGTTTGAGTGTATTAGCACTGGCAACGCGTTCAATGTGCCGCACTTTTGATAAATCAAGCTGAAATGGTGACAAGTATTGATCAAGTGGATGAGTGCTGACTTTGATTTTAAATTTACTGGCTCGGCTAGCGATTACTGGTATGTGCAGCTCTTTGACTGATCGAGTTTTAGTCTTGGCCGTGACTCTAGTTACTGCTGGTGCCGCCAGCTCACGCTTAAATTTAACTAAACGTGGTTTTTTGGTGGTTTTTGAAGGCGCAAAAAGCGAACTCAACGGCTTCGCCGGCCGAGATGAAGTCTTGGCAGCGATTTTATTGGCCTTAGGTTTAGCAACAATTCGAGTAGTTGATTTACTAACTCCCGAAGCGCGTTTTGATGTCACCTTCATCAGTTATGCACAGGTATAATGGAATAAATTATACCATAAAATACCTCTTGGATCCAAACTAGCACCGAGTATAGATTTTTAATATTTCTCGACCCATCTGCTCCCAACTAAATCGTTTAATATTCTCTCCCCCCTGCTCTATTAATTTTGAGCGCAGCGCGGAGTCATTGCTAATCTTTTGCAATTCATCTATGAGAGCCTGTTGATTATTCGGATCAAAGAACAACGCGGAATCACCTAATACTTCTGGTAAAGAGCTAAGATTTGAACTAATTACTGGAATATTCGCTGATTGGGCTTCAAGGGCTGGCAACCCAAAGCCTTCGAGCAGAGATGGGAAAACGTATGCCAGGGCGTTACGATACAAATTGGCTAATTGTTCATCCGTCGCTTCGCCGAAGAAAATGATGTTCTTTTTTTGTTCGTCGGTAAGTGATTGTTCTAGTCGTTCATAAAACACATCCTGACGGCCAACCAATATCAATTTGTAATCTTTATCAGTAGCAAACCTTGAAAACGCTTTACACAGAAATTCTAAATTCTTATGAGGATACGCCGCACCGACTGATAAGAAATATGTCTGCGGTGCAAAAATTGGTTCAGTTTGCGCGGGCGATACTGGATCAGCGCCTTCGTAAATACGCACAACTTTTGATTCCGCTACGCCTAGTAACTTGATAATATCTTGCTTGGTAAAATCAGAAACAGTAACCACCTGCCGCGCTCGTTTGGCTGCCAGTTTTACAATAATTCGGTAACCAATGAGTTTAAGTTGGTATACAAATTTATTACGCGTAGTCGCCCGACTCGTTGGATAATGAGTAATAATCAAATCATGGATCGTAACAATATACGGACAACCATAAATCACTGGCACATTAAAATGCGGAAAATGCATCAGATCTGGGTGGTGTTTACCAATTAATTGGGGAAATACCAGTTGTTCTTGCCAGCTATACGGACGATACGGCACTAAAACCTTGATAAATTTGGGATTAGTTGGTTGATACTGCTCAAATTCTTCTGGCTGCAAAAAAATCACGTACTCGTTTTCATGGTCGAGCTGTTCGAGTTGCTCAATTAATTTTTGCGTGTAGCGCCCGAGACCGCGATGGCGGATGCCGTAGAGTCGAGCGTCGATGCCGATTTTCATAGTTTTATATATGCACCTCTTTTACTTTGTCATCCCCGCGTCGGCGGGGATCCCGTATTTAATATCACTATTGCTACTATTACGCTTTCACCCCACACATAACACCTCCCCTATCCTAGGGGAGAAACTTCTATTTCTTTATTGTAACAGTTAATTCCAAAAACTTCCCCGCTGCTTTTTCCCAAGTAAACTGAGCCGCTCGTTCAATCCCTCTTTGTTTTAAGGTTTGATAGAGTTGCTCGTCACCGATTAATAAATCAATCGCCTGAGCAATCTCGGCGGCATTAAACGGATCGACGAGTAGACCGGCATCAGCCACCACTTCAACCTGAGAGGAATTAGCGCCAGCAATTACTGGCGTCCCACACGCCATTGATTCAACTAATGGCAAGCCAAACCCTTCGTAAAAACTCGGATAAACGAATGCTGTTGCCAGGTTGTATAACGCTAACCGTTCATGATCTTCGACATAACCCAGCCAGCGCACGTTTCGAGACTGTCTTAAGCGTTCGATAATCCGCTGAGACTTCCAACCTTTGCCGCCAGCCAAAATGATTGGGTACGGACATTTCATCAGTTCCGCGGCTTCAATAATGCCCTCGATATTTTTGCGCGGCTCAAGTGTGCCCAGATACAATAAAAACTTATCCGGCAAACTATATTTAATCTTGGTTAAAATGCAGCGCGGGTCACTGACCGACATTGGTTGAAAACTCTTGGAGACACCCTCATAGATAACTGTAATCTTTTCAGGCGAAACATTTAAAAGCTCAATCAAATCCTGTTTTGTTTGTTCGGAAACAGCGATAATTGCCGTCGCGCGCCGCAATAACTTCTTAGCATTAACCAACCAATGCCACAAGCGCATTTTGGTTGAAAAGAATTCTGGAAAACGAAGGAACGACAGATCATGTACCGTGACAATCGTTGGCGTTTTAGAATCCCAGGCTGCAAAGTTGATATTTGGCAACCACAAAATGTCAGTGGCGATTTGTTGATCAAGTTTCGGCTGCGCTAGGAGCTTTTGGCTCGAATTAAATACTTTATTTGGCCAGCGACTCCAACAAATAGTAATGTTGGGAATGTTAATAGTTGGCGCTGATTGACGCGAATTACCAACAAGCGTCAGTTGATGCTCAGAGTTTACTGAAAGTGCCTGAAGCATTTCGAGTGTGTAGTGAGCAATGCCGGAGCGCTGCGAACCGATCAATGACCGGCCATCAATCGTAATCTTCATTTAATTGATTTTAAGGTTTCAGCGTACTCGGCAATTAATTCACTCATTGATCGCTTAAAAATATCTGTTGAATATTGCTCCGCGTGTGCCCGAATACTTTCCGGTCGATATTTTTGATGCTTAAACCGCAAAATCATATCCGCCAATTCTTCCCAGGTTTGTTCATCAAAAAATTCACCGGTCTTACCAGGGATAATGGTTTCAATAGCGCCGCCGGCTCGATACGCAATCACCGGTCGGCCGGCAGCCATTGCTTCCACAGCTGTGATCCCAAAATCTTCTTCTTGAGGATTAATATACGCAATCGATTCAGCAAATAAGTGCTTTTTATACCCGTCACTGATCTTGCCCAAAAACTGGACATTAGATTTGGCCATCTGGCGCAAACGCTTCATTTCTGGCCCCACGCCAAACACTTTCAAGGGAATTCCTAGCCGTGAAAAGGCCTTAACCGCAATATCAACGCGCTTATACGGCACTAAGCGGCCGCCAGCCAGGTAATATTTCTTCGGACGATCACTTAAATAAAAATCATCAACCGCCACCGGTGGGTACATCACCGTGCTTTCGCGTTGATAATATTTTTTAATTCGTCGTCGAACGGTTTCCGAGTTGGCGATAAAAGAATCGACGCGCTCAACCGCCAAGCGATCCCACAACCGTAATTTCTTCAATGTTAACGGTAAAAATCTTTTGATCAATCCAGGGGCTGACAACTCTTGAATGTAGCTATGGCTATCAGTCCACAAATAGCGCGTTGGCGTGTGGCAGTAGCAAATGTGTAATGTTCCGGGTTTCGTAATTACACCCTTAGCAAATGATGAGGCACTTGAAATTACTAAATCATAATCAGAGAGATCGAGATGCTCAATCGCCGCTGGCATTACTGAGAGCCACCACTGGTAGCGACTAACGCCAAATGGAAGGCGCTGCAAAAACGAGGTGATGATTTTTTTATTTTGAAAAAAATCACTGACCGCGCGCTTGTCGTAGGCGAGGGTAAAAATCGGGGCCTGCGGATAGAGCTCGGTCAGAACCTTGAGCACATATTCCGCTCCCCCATCCTGGACTAAATGATCGTGTACGAGCGCGATTTTCATGGGATAATCTTAGCGGAAATAAGGGTTTTAAGCAACAATTCGGCCTTTGATTTCTTTCAAAAATCCTTCAGCAATCAACTCATCGAGCACTGACTCAATTACTTCAGCCTCAAACTCTAATTGTTGGTAAATTTCTTTTTCGACCAAACCCTTCGACTGACCCAATACTAACTTGATCACTACGCCCCGCACCTGCCGTCGTGAACCGATAAATTTAGATTGCTTAGAGTAATGTTTACTTTGGCGACTGGGATTACCAAGAGTTTTTTTAAGCATCACTCCATAATCCATCAGCGCCCAATACCATTCGCGCGGATTATTCTGATCAACCATCTTCGTTATTAATGGTAATAATTGCGCATCACTAATCCCCTCTTGGTCTTTGAAAAAGTGGTGAATAAAGACACTGCGAATATTGGTTTCAATAAAGATTGACGGGTAATTAAAAGCGAAAGCTGCAATTGAACCGGCGGTGTGTTGGCCAATGCCCGGGAGTTTATCAAGCTCAATTGGATCAGTTGGTAATTTCCCTTTATATTCATTAACAACAATCTGAGCGGCTTTCTGCAGTGCTAAGGCGCGCCGGTTATAACCCAATCCTTGCCAGGCCGATAACACATCACGAGTTGAAGCAGTAGCTAATCGTTTAAATGTTGGAAATCTTTTAATAAACTCTACGTATTTCGAAACAACTCGTGGCGCTTGGGTTTGCTGTAACATCACTTCCGAAATAAATATTCGATAAGGATTAGTGGTATTACGCCACGGAAAATCACGCCGATGTTCGCGGTAGTAATCGTAGATAATTTTGTGGAATTGTTTCTTGGTCATGTAATTAGACTTGCTCAATTATTGTCATCCCGGAAAATTCGCAAGAGTGAGCTACTGCGAACGGTGCGGATTTATCCGGGATCTCCACGTGCATGTGGAGATCCCGGCTTTCCCCTGGCCGGGACGACGGGATGGGTTGGTATGAGCGCATAAATAAAACCGCCCAATCAGGCGGTTTTATTGTAACATGGATTAGTTATTCCGCACCTCGTCTACGAATCACCGCCCACGGAGTTTTAAATAAAATCATGAGATCGAGTTTAATACTCCAATGCTCAATATACCAGGTGTCCAAGCGCACCTCTTCTTCGAAATCCAAATCAGAACGTCCTGATACCTGCGCCATACCACTCATACCTGGTTTAATCGTTAAGACTTTACGGTGATGAGTGGCGTACTTCGCTACTTCTTGCACTTCATGGGGTCGTGGGCCAACCAGACTCATTTTACCCCGCAAGACATTGAATAATTCAGGTAATTCGTCCAGGCTAAATCGTCGGATAAACCGACCGACACGCGTCACACGCGGGTCGTGAGCAAACTTCATCATGGGCGTACCTTTGCGAACATTTTGTTGCGATTTGATAAATTGTTTATCAAACCGATACTTGTGAGCATCGCGAATCATTGAACGGAATTTAAAATAACGAAACGGCCGGCCATTTTCACCAATTCGCTCATAACTAAAGAAAATTGGTCCGCGGGAGTCAATCATAATCGCGAGCGCAGTGACAATTAAGATTGGTGATAGTGCTAAAATTAATAAGGACGAGCCAATAATGTCAAAAACGCGCTTAAGCACTTTGCCCCAGCCATCTAACCGTGTTTTCTTAACCTCAACAATCGGCAAGCCGGAGATTGTGTTAATTTCAAAATTGGTAATTGGAAATTCAAAAATATCGGCTACAAATTTCAAGCCAACGTGATGGACATATGAAAAATCATGAATTGCTGCCAATTCTTCTGAGGTTAAATTAGTGCCGGCGACCAAAATCTCATCAAAGCGATCACTTTTGATCCATGATTTTAATTTTCTTTGGGCACTCACACTAAAATCAGGCAATTCATCAACTACCCGAAACCCAGCCCGACCACGACCCGAGAATTCCTTTATAATTCCAACGACTTCCCCGCCAGTACCAATAACAACCATCCGGTGAACCCCGATTTTATAGTGATACAGTGCGTGTTGCAGCAAACGAACCAGACCACGACCGACGATTACAAAGATAATACTAAGCAACCAAGCGGCAATGACAATAAACCGCGAATCAAAAAGACTGCGGCTAAAGAAGAACACAAACATCAACAGCATAATTGCTGTTGAGCAACCCAAAATAATACG
>JAGONZ010000023.1 GCA_017992755.1 Candidatus Buchananbacteria bacterium
AAAAAGTTAAAACAATTGCGCGTCAGATGCACCGCAAATATTTTGACCAGGCTACTGATTCACTTTTGGCCTTAACTGTTCCGCATATTTATTCCTGGAGTAGTGCATGCTCGTATCATGGATATGGTTTGGCGGAATTAGCACTTGAACAATGGCGGGAATACTTCTATAAAAAATATGGCTACATTGTTGACAATCCTCAAATTGGAAAAGAGATGGCAAAGGTTTGGAAATTAGGGGCTAGTAAAACTTTTAAAGAGTTTGTGGTGTTGGCCACGGGCAAGAAATTATCAACGTCACCGTGGTTGCGAACGGTTACTAAGTCCATAGGCGCCACGCTAAAAAGTTTACAGCAACGCGCTCAACGCTTAGAGCAAGTGCCACATAATCACCAAGCTATTAATTTGAATGCCCGAATTAAAATGGTTTCCGGGGCCCAAGTAATTGCTGATAATCGCCAAAGCTTTGAAGTAATGGCGCGTCAGTATGCTATTTGGTTGCGAAAGCAGTAGTCTTGATCTTTTTCCAATAATTTGCTAAGACTAAACTAGTTACAACTAGGAGGGTTAGTCGTGAAGTTCATTCAAATCGTCATCTCTGGGTTCTTATGGCTGACAGGCTTATCGAGTATTGTAGTTCTGGTACCGACGTACCTATTAATCGTGATCGTCTTTGGCGGTCGCCAAGTTCGCGGACTTGAACGCCTTTTGGCTCGAGCAATATTGTTTGCTTTTGGCCAAAGATTGGAAGTGTGGAACGCTCCAATTGCTAGTGAGCATGCCCGAAGAGTCTACTTGTTCAACCACGCTTCGTATCTTGATGCGTTTGTGTTGGCTGCCGCTATCCTTGATTACATTCGGGCAGTGGGGGCCGCTTATCACTTCAAGTGGCCGGTCTGGGGGTCACTACTCAGGCAGCGTGGGATTATCCCAGTGCATCGAGAAAAGCACGTAGCAGCCGTCGAAGCAATGATTCAAGCCGAAAATGAAGTATTAGGGAAAGGCGATTCGCTGATTGTGTCGCCAGAAGGTACCCGTAGCGACGACGGTCAACTGCTGCCATTCAAAAAAGGCGCGTTCCATGCCATCAAAAAGACCAACGCTAACGTGGTGCTTATGGTCATCAAGGGAGCCCATCAGGCGTTACCAAAACATTCTTGGTTGCTGCGTCCGGGTACGATCCAGGTTCATTTTGAAGAATGGCCGGCGGAGAAGACTAAGCATTTAGAAGCGCATCAGTTATTACTAGCCACACGAGAGCGATTTCTCGAGCTCATGGCCTAACCATCAACCAGCCCCGCCAACCGGCGGGGTTTTTATTTACATTCAGTTGACGCGCTGGTAACTCAGCGTATACTACATACATGAAGTATGTAGAAATTTTTTTATATTACTTGATTAAGGGCATTATTGTGCTCGGTCTTCTGGGTGCAGTTTTTTATCAAGACTGGAGCAATGTTTTTTGGGTGTCATTAATTTTTATCTTAACCTTTGTCCCGACAATTATCGCCAAGCAATCTCGGCTGTACTTTCCGCTCGAGTTTGATTTGTTTATTATCATCTTTATTTTCTTATCGTTGTTCCTCGGCGAAGTCCATCATTATTACTACACCTTCTGGTGGTGGGATTTGTATTTACATGTGCAATCAGGAATTCTGCTCGGTATCCTGGGTTTTATTGTGTCGTATATTCTCAATGAGCAACGGCACTTTAAAATGCGCATGCGGCCGATGATGACGGCGATGTTTGCGTTTAGCTTTTCAATTACGCTCGGTGTGTTGTGGGAAATATTTGAGTTCGGCATGGACCAGGTGTTTGGGTTGAACATGCAAAAAAGTGGTTTGATCGATACGATGACCGACTTGATCGTCGACACGTTTGGTGCCTCGATTATTGCGACGCTTGGATATCTATGGATGAAGCGCAAAATTGACTTCTGGATTTTTGATCGATCAATTTCGAAGTTTATCCGCAAGAACTCTCATTTGTTTGAAAAGAATTAATCGTCGGTTTTAATCTGTGCAACTAAAAACCCGTCGCTCGCGAGCGACGGGTTTTGAATCTATTTAGATTACGCTTGACCTTGGTCATCGTTAGCACCTTCTTCTGCTTCTTCAACAGCTGGTGTTGCTACAGCACCTTCTTCTTCTACTTCTTCTACTGGTGTTACGTCGTCAGTCATAGCGGCGCCTGTGTTCTGCTCTTCCATATGTATATATGGTTATGAATAATTCACCGTCCAATGACGGATCAGTTCTAGTATTATCGCAGCTTTAGATAGTATTTACCAGTAACTGTCAAGGGTTACTTGCCGGCATCCTCTGCTTGTCGCTCATCAACGTTCTGCTGTTTTAGCTCAGTTTGTTGCCGTTCAAGGGCTAATTGGCGTTCTTCAGCTGCTGCGGCGTTCTGCCGTTCCACGGCTTTCTCGTGCTCGAGTTCATCGAGCTGCGGTTTGATGTCGTCAGCCATAGTGTTCGTGGTTATGATTTATAGTATATATGACGAAATCTTGTTTGATTCTTTACAGTGTCTAAATTGCAGTTTTTGTAGAAATAAAAGATCCCGCCGGCGAACCGACGGGATTGAGAGGAAGTGCGAGTTAGAGGACGTCTTGTGCACGTCGATCGCGCGCCGTGATGAGTAAGCGTAATGTTTCCCGCAGTGTTGCCAAATGCAGGGCCGCCTTAATCTCCGGCATATATGCCTGATCGGCATCATATCGCAACGGGCGCAATGAGTAGTGTTCAGCATAGGCCAGATGTTGCTGGAGACGATCGATGAACGTGGGCAATAGTTTCCAGGCCACTTGGCCGTAGCTGAGCATTACGTTTATGCCTCGTTCCGTGCGATGCCAATCAGAGTCATTGTACACGCAACTTCTTGGTGCGTCTTTGTTGTATTGGGCTTTGAATATCTGACTGAGCTCTTCCAGAACGTATAACTCAAATTGAGGAATTTGGTCGTATGTCTGGGCTTTAATATCGCCACTGACTCGATCGGTGTTCTTGAGCGCCGCGGCTACTTGTTTACCGCCAAGGCCGGAGTGCTCAAAATACATCTCAGTCAGCACGAAATTGATCGCGCGAATCCGTTGTGTTCCGTAAGATTGGCACACATACCACTTGAGTAGGTCAGATACCGTATGATCTAGTTCGCGCTGAAAGGCATCACCAACATTTAGTTGTCGAATTGCATTTTCAGCCCAGTCGCACATCCAGTCCAAAGGTGCTTCACGCAGTAGCCAGAGCTGTTCCATCATCTTCAGGCATGCACGTCGAACTTCCGCCGTGGGATATTTCTCAAAAATCTGAAAGACTTCAGCATTGGGACGTAATTGGAGCTTCAACTTCAATTGGCTGATATGGCTCAAGATCCCGTGATGGTTGTAACTAGGTACGAACTCTCGAGGCGAATACTCAGTTGTCATGGTACGATCTCCGTGCGCTTGGTAGCGCGGTTAGAGCCAGTGCTTGGTAGCGGCTCACGTAGATCATGGCATTGTATGATGATTTTGTCAATCCGTAGTTTTGACTATATATAGGTGCAATGCTAGTCTGCAAGTGGTAAATTGACAACTCTCAACCACCCGTGGAGGATGTTTCAAATGAATTGTGCAGCGAAGATTGAAAATTTTGGTCCGGTATGGGGCGCCTCTGGTGTCGAAGGATTTTTTGGTCTGGGTAACGAATACCGACACCATCGAGTGCCGATCATTGGTCCGCGGTTTAAAGGTATGACCTTTACCGCCAAAACTACGACTTTGCCGAAAAATGCCGGCAATATGCCGCTTAATGCCAACTTGCAGCCGATTGAGTGGTTGCCACAATGCATTAAGCTGAACGCCTTAGAAGGGGCGGCCCTGAACGCGGTTGGACTCAGTGGCCCTGGGGCGATTGATCTTTTCAGTCGCGGCCATTGGCAGCAGCGCACTAAGCCATTCATGGTATCGTTTATGCCGATTGCGAAAGGCGAGAGCCTAAATCGAATTATGGAATTCGACGATTTCGCTCGACTGTTGGAATGGGAAGCGAAACGCTTTCAGGCGCCTGTTGCAGCTCAAGTGAATCTCAGTTGTCCGAATGTGGGGAATGTTCAAAGCTCCCCTGAACACTTTCAACAAGAAGTGCTCGCGCTGCTTGAAAAAGGTGCTCGCTTGCGTAATGCCGGCGTGGTGCTTATTCCGAAGTTTAATATTCTGACGGATCCTGAGATTATTGTGGCCGTCCAGAAACAGGGGATTGCGACCGCCGTTTGTATTTCCAATACGATTCCGTGGCGGGCGTACGCCGATGAAAACATCCCTGGCGGCAAGCTAATCAACCAGATTCCATGGACCGAGCTTTTCGGCGAAATGTCGCCTCTTGGAAAGTTTGGTGGTACGGGTGGTGGCCTGAGTGGTGAGCCGATTCGTCCGGCCGTCCAGGCATACATTGCCCACTTGAAACAACGAGTGCACAAACTGCACATCAACGCCTGTGGCGGCATTATGCATCCACGGCACGTCGACGAGTATCATGCCGCTGGCGCTGACAGTATTTCCATTGGTACGGCAGCAATCCTGCGGCCGTGGCGCGTTCAGTCAATCATTCAACGGGCGCATCAACTGCGCTGGGAGGGGAAGTGATGCTTAAGACATTCTTTCTTCTTGATCCATGTGACTTTCATAGCCATTTTCGAAATGGCGACATGATGCGAGCAGTTTTGACGTACATGGTGCAGGCGTTTGTGTATATTCTCGGCATGCCCAACACGGATCCACCACTACTGACCGGCGACGATGCCTGTGAGTATGATGCTGAATTGCGCCGGGTGCATCGTGAAGACCTCGTGGTCTGTGATTTGGAATTTGAACCCTTGGTTTCAATTCAGATCACTCCGGAGACAACGCCGAAGATGATTTATCAGGCGGCTACTCGCGGGGTACGCAGCGGCAAGTTGTATCCTCGCAACGTAACATCCTTCTCGCACTTTGGAATTACCGACTACCGGGCTGTTCGGCTGTTATCAGTGTTTGCCGCAATGGAAAAATGCGGAATGATCGCCCAGTTCCATCCTGAACATCCCGACCCAAGTGTGGAAGGTATGCTCAAGGAACAGGCCTTCATCGCCGTGCTGCAATGGATTCGCGAGCACTTTCCTCAACTGAAGATTGTGGTCGAGCATGTAACGAGCGAGGTCATGATCAACTGGGTCAAACAGCAGGATCCGCACTATGTGCGCGCGACCTTGGCCGTCCACTATATGCTCATCGACCATGGGCACGTGAATGGCTATGAAGCCGAGTATGGCAACAAAGGACGGGCGGACCTGATGTGCAAGCCGTGTCCGAAGCTGCGCCATGATCGGCAGGCGATTCTTGAAGCCGCGCTCAGTGGTGATCCGCATTTCTTCTACGGCGGCGACAATGCGCCACACCCGCGTCACGCCAAGCACATTGAAATTGCTTGCGGCGTCTACAATGGTCCAGTGGCCTTGCAAACGCTCGTCGAGTTATTCGAAACAGCTGGCAAGCTCGAGCGCCTACAAGACTTCGTCTCCACCTTTGGGCGCGAGTTCTATAACGTGCCGGGTGTCGGACGCCAAGTGACGCTTGTTCGCGAGCCGTGGGTCGTGCCAAGTATCTATCCCGGCGATGTGGTGCCATTTCGTAACGGTCAAACGATCCAATGGCAAATTATCAGTTAATAAAAAAGCCGTTCGCGCACTCAACTGCGCGAACGGCTTCTTCTTTTAAAAAAAATTAAAGAGGCTGGATGAGATTTGGTCTCATATCAGCCTCTATTGGTAGGAGGGGGCGGGATTAGACGCAGAGGCGGAGGCGTTGGGTTTGCTCGCGCTCGCGACGGGTCGCCTGCTCTGCGGTAATGGTCTCGCGGCCATTGTCTTCGAAGAACAGATCGACCAGGTAGAATCCATTGTGGTGGGCTACCTTCTCATCGGTGCCGCAGCTTGCCGCCTTGAGCGGGACTGGGGCGATGAGTCGGAACAATTCCAACTGTTCCTTGCGCCGTCGTGCCAGCACATCTTGCGTGTGCAGAATGATCGTTTGCTCAACGATCCTCATGTTGCCCGCCTTGCGGGCCTTGAACTTCAGGGCCGTGTTCATTGTGCTCTCCCTCTTTACATTGGCCGTTATTGACCAACACGGTATTGTAGCACTATATGATCATATTGTCAATAGTACTTTTCTAATATTTGTCTAATTATAAACAAATAATCGTGCTTAAATATTGAAAAATAAAGATTTTTCTGCTATAAATAGCTGATTATGATCAATTCCGGCTTTTGGCAGAAACTCCCTAAACCTTTCTTCATGCTCGCGCCGATGGCTGATGTCACGGACGCGGCGTTTCGGCGTTTGATTGTGAAGTATAGTCGGCCTGATGTCGTCTATACAGAATTCGTGTCGTGCGATGGGTTGTGTCATCCCGAAGGTCGCCTTCATTTGTTAAAAGATTTGATGTACACCGAAGCCGAGCGGCCAATCATCGCCCAGTTGTTTGGTGCCAAGCCGGAGAATTTTTATGAGGCAGCCAAATTGATGGTCGAGCTGGGGTTTGATGGGATTGATATCAACATGGGTTGTCCGGCACGCGTGATTAATCGCCAGTACGCAGGTGCCGCATTGATTAAGCAACCAGAGCTCGCGCGAGAAATTATTCGCGCCACCAAAGCCGGTGCTGGTGATTTACCAGTGTCAGTTAAAACCCGCATTGGCGATACAAAAAATACATTAGATACATGGTTGCCAGTAATTCTTGAAGAAGAGCCAGCGGCCGTGATTATCCACGCTCGAACGAGAAAAGAAATGTCGAAGGTGCCTGCTCATTGGGACGCAGTAAAGCAAGCAGTTGATATTGCTAAGGGCACTGGCATTCTCATTGGTGGCAATGGTGATGTGAAAGACATTGCGGATGCGCGAGTGAAAGCTGTTGAGACCGGCGCTGATGGGATTATGCTTGGCCGGGCGATCTTTGGTAATCCATGGTTGTTTGATGAGAAAATCGTTTACGAACAAATTCCGATTACTGAGCGATTGCGCGTTATGGTCGAGCACACTAAGTTATTTGAAGAGCTCTTGGGCGATGTCAAACCATTTGGCATTATGAAAAAGCATTATAAGGCCTATGTCAACGGTTTTGATGGCGCCAAAGAATTGCGCGTCGAATTAATGGAGAAAGCCAATACGGCAGCAGAAGTCGAAGGGATTGTTAAAAAATATTTAAATTCATTGTAGGGGCGGTTTCCTGCCCGAATGCCATTTATTGCAGGCGGGGCGAACCGCCCACATTCTGTTGCGAGTGATTTTTTGTTATAATAAAACCTTGTTAATTATTTACGCGTATCATGTCTAATCTCCAAGAAGTCTTCGCCCGCATTCAACAAACCACCAAAGAACAACGCGAAATTAAAAAATCCTACCGTGATGTCCTGACGGCTAACGGCGAATACCAGCAACTCGCCGAGGAACTCAAGACTTTGAAAGCACGCAAAGCCGAGATCGAGCGTACCGTCAAAGAAGAATTTAGCGCTGAGTTTACGAAACTTGACGATTTAAAGATTGATCTCGAAAGTGACCGTGAATTACTCAGTGATTTGGCCCTTAATCAATTAATGAAAGGGGAAACGGTCGAGATTATGGATGAAGAGGTGCGCTATGAGCCTGTCTTTAATGTCCGATTCAAGAAAGCGGACTAATGTTTGACAATTCGGCAAGATCGTGATACATTGGCAGCTGTTACTACAGACATGGGGTTTGTAGTCATAGTACTTTACTTTGGAGAGTTGTTAATGTATCGAATTAAAACGAAGGGCTTGAGTCAGGGTTTGCGTTCGGCCAAGAAAGATGGCGCATTGCTCGACATCTACACAGTCGAGGGGATGGAGCGCGTACCCAAGGTTCCCGGTGCGGGCAGGCAATGTCCGCCGCCGACTTACGCCGGCTGTAAGGTCGCGAAGCTTAACGGCAACGTTACCTTGGAGCTCTCCGATGGTTCCAGCATTAGCATTCCTTGTTCCGAGATTGGCGGCGTTCGTCGGCTTAATACGCTGGCGTCCGTCTAATCCTAATTCCGCTATCAATGGGCGCATCCTACGTGATGCGCCCTCTATTCATACTAATTTTTATACTTACGCAGGTAAGTTATTACTCTAGATACTATGGAAATCCGCAATATCGCTATTATCGCTCACGTTGATCACGGCAAGACTACCTTGACCGATGCTTTAATGCGCCAAACCGGCATGACCAAAGATGATGTGACGATGGATAGCAATGACTTGGAGCAGGAGCGGGGAATTACCATTTACGCCAAGAATACCTCAGTCCTCTATACGGATACCAAAATTAACATTGTCGATACCCCAGGCCACGCTGATTTCGGTTCCGAAGTCGAACGCGTATTACGCGCCATTGATGCCGTCGTCTTAGTTGTTGATGCGCAAGAAGGTCCAATGCCACAAACCCGGTTTGTGCTGAAAAAGTCTTTGGAACTTGGCCTTAAAGCCATTGTCGTATTAAATAAAATTGATAAGCCAGCCGCGCAGCCTGATATCGTGGTTGAGCAAGTGTATGAACTGTTCCTCGACTTAGGCGCCAGCGATGAGCAACTCGATTTCCCAGTGGTCTACGCGATTGCTCGCGACGGCGTGGCGAAACTCGCGCTCGAAGATCAATCACACGATCTGACCCCATTGCTCGAAACAATCATTGCTAAAGTACCGGCGGTTACCGCTGATGCAGCGGCACCGTTGCGCGTCCAGCCATTTAATCTTGGCTATGACGATTTCTTAGGTCGTTTGGCTATTGGCCGTATCCATGAAGGCACTATCAAAGTTGGTTCACAAGTCATTGTGAAGAAACCAGACGGCGAAGCTCGTACTGGTAAAATTACCAAGCTTTATTCATTTAAAGGCGTTGCCCGCGAAGAGGTTCAAGAAGCCGTTGCTGGCGATATCGTCATGATTGCGGGGTTGCCAGACATTTTTATTGGCGAAACTATTACTGATAATGAAAACGCGGTCCCATTGCCAGCAATCAACATCGACGAACCAACAATTACCCTCAATTTCTTAGTTAATAGCTCACCATTTGCCGGCCGTGAAGGTAAATTCGTGACCTCGAAGCAGATTCGGGAGCGCCTCGAAAAAGAACTTGAAGTTAACGTTGGCTTGAAGATTGATTTTTCTGATGGTGATTCATTTAAGGTTGCCGGTCGCGGTGAACTCCATATTGCTGTTTTGATTGAGCAAATGCGCCGTGAAGGGTTTGAACTCCAAGTGTCACAGCCACACGTTATTATTAAAGAAGAAGCGGGACAGAAGCTCGAACCGTTTGAAGAAGTAACCGTTGAAGTCCCATCAGAATACTCAGGTACGGTTATTGAAAAACTGTCAAAACGCCGTGGCTCATTGGTTAACCTGACACCGCATGGTACCCAAACGCGCCTATTGTTTGAAATTCCAACTCGTGGCTTGCTCGGGTATCGCGGTGAATTCGTGGTTGATACGCGCGGTGAAGGTATTTTGTACAGCCGGGTGATCGGTTTCCGTTCATATGTTGGTGTGATTGAAAAACGGGACGTCGGTTCAATGATTTCGCAAGAAACCGGTAAAGCGCTGGCTTACGCCATGAATAATCTTCAGCAACGCGGCGTTCTCTATATCAATGTTAACACTGAGATCTACGAGGGGATGGTCATTGGCAACGTCACCAAGGGCGAAGATATGACCGTTAACGCGATTAAAGGCAAAAACCTGACCAACATGCGGGCCTCTGGCTCTGACGACGCCATTCGCCTTACGCCGCCCCTTGATTTAACCCTGGAACGCGGCCTCGAAGTAATGGCTGAAGATGAATATCTCGAAGTCACACCCAAAAGCGTTCGCTTACGTAAGAAGTATCTGACTGAAAACGATCGGATCCGAGCCAAGCGGAAATCGTAATAGCAGATAGCGTATAGCAAATAGCGAATAGAAATGTAGGGGCGGTTTGCGAACCGCCCACATCACATTCGTAACATTTAAACAGGTCAAGCACCTGTTTTTTTGTTTGATTGTCGTGTTTAATGTCACCAATGCGAGCTGTTAGTTTTGCGGTGAGCAGTAAGTGGTCGACGGCAAACTTTCTTCTGTGGATAACTTTCATATTTACGTCTTTTCCTTGATTTTTCACACTTTTCTTGCCGCAAAATTTTTGTGGTATCATGTACCTACTCTAAAAAAATAAAGGTGAAAGTTTTGAGGGATTGAATAAATAAATAACTTTAAGGTCCCGGATAAATCGGTTCCAGCTGAGTACAGCTTGCACCAATTTTCCGGGATGACGATAAAGGATAAAGCCAAATAATAATATGGTGACAAGCACACCCCAACTGACCAAAATCCGCAAGCGCAATGGCGAGGTTTCCGAATTCAATAGCGACAAAATTAAGGTTGCGATTATCAAAGCCTTTGCTTCCGTCGGTAACCATGATTATCAATTAATCGATCGTTTGGTCGGCGATGTGCTCAACGTTATCACCAACAAGTTTGATGCCGATAACGTCCCAACGGTTGAACAAGTCCAGGATGTCGTCGAAATCATCTTGATGCACAACAACCTGCCGCAGATTGCCAAGAACTACATTCTGTATCGTCAGCAGCGCGCTAACGCCCGTGAGCGCCAGAAACAGATTCTCGACGGCCTCACCACCAGCCTACCTTATTCTGACAACGCCCTCAAAGTTTTGGCCAAGCGCTACCTCCAGAAAGATGCTGGTTACAATAAAATCATCGAGACTCCAGAGCAAATGCTTGAGCGTGTTTCCAAGACCTTGGCTGAAGTTGAGCGCCGCTATGGCAAGGATGATGCAGCCATCGAACAGTTCAGTACCGAGTTCTATGAAATCATGAGTCGGTTTGAATTTACCCCTGCTGGTCGCACCATGACCAATGCCGGTACTGATTTACCAATTGTGGCTAACTGCATCGTGCTCGGTATTAACGACACCATGGAAGACATTTTTGACACGCTTAAAGATGCCGCGCTCTTACAGCAAGCAGGATCCGGTCTCGGCTTTCCATTCCACTTACTACGCCCAGCTGGCGAGAAGACGCGCCGCAGTCGTGGTGTGTCATCAGGACCTATCTCGTTTTTGCGGGTGTATAATGAAGCCTTTAGCGTCATTAAGCAGCAAAATCGTCATGGCGCCAATATGGCGATTATGAATGTTGAGCACCCAGATATTTTGGAATTCGTTCACTGCAAAGAGCGCGAAGGCGATATCAAGAATTTCAATATTTCAGTTGGGTTGACTGACCGCTTTATGGAAGCTGTTGCTAATGATGACCCACGGCCGTGGAAGGCTCGATTTAAAGATAAGGAATACAACCCACGTCGAATCTACCGTGATCAACATCAGACGATTGTTGATATCGTTGAAGAAACGATGACCGCCCGGGAATTATTCCAAGAGGTCATCACTGCTGCCTGGAGCAATGGCGAACCAGGATGCGTCTTCCTTGATACGGTCAATAAGGTAAATCCATTGCCTGGCTTGGGGCGAATTGAAGCCTCAAACCCTTGCGGCGAACAGTTCTTGCATGATGGTGATGTCTGCAACTTAGGCTCAATTAATCTTGAGAAGTTTGCTGAAAACGGCCAGATCCTCTGGGACCGTTTGGCGCACGTCACCCGCCATGCCGTCCGCATGCTCGACAACGTGGTTGATATTACCGAATACGCTTCAGCAAAAGTCAACAAGGTTTCCAAAAACAACCGTCGCGTTGGTTTAGGTATCATGGGCTTTGCCGATATGCTCTACAAGTTAGAGATTGGCTATAACTCCAAAGAAGGTTTTGATACCGCCGAAAAAGTGATGGCCTTCATCCAAAAGCATTCTCACGAAATGTCGCAAGAGCTCGCCGAAGAAAAAGGCCTCTTCAATAACTACGACAAATCAGTGTACATTGAACGGGGGATCAAGATGCGTAACGCCGCTCTTACGAACATTGCTCCAACCGGAACGATCGCAATGATGTATGACATTTCTGGTGGCGTTGAGCCGTACTTCGCACTCGCATATCACTACAAGAATGTCTTGGGTGGCGATGTCCAACTTACCTACGTCAATAAACACTTAGAGCGTGCGCTCAAAGCGGCTGGTTGTTGGTCAGAAGCAATCAAGGATGAAATTGTCCGCTCTGGTACCTTGCAGCATATTCCAGAAATTCCTGAGCACGTCAAAAAAGTGTTCGTGACTTCGATGGATATCACGGCTGAAGATCACATCATGATGCAAGCGGCGTTCCAGAAACACTGTGACAACGCAATTTCTAAGACGGTTAACTTCCCTTACAGTGCAACTAAGGAAGATGTGTTGCAAGGGTATTTGCTTGCTTGGAAGATGGGTTGTAAGGGTTGTACGGTGTATCGTGACGGTTCACGCGAGTATCAGGTGCTCAATCTTAATAAAGATGATGCATCTAAAAAAGAAGAACCAAATCCTAATGCCGGCATTACTGACGAGATGCCAATGAATGACGGGCCAAAAGTTTCCACTGGTGGCGGTACTGAAGTTGTCGAGCGCGCCGAGGCGCCGCAATCTTATAGTCATGCCGAGCCAGTAGTCATGACAGAAACGGTGACTGTTGCTTCAGTGCTCAATAACAGTTCAGTGACTTCAACCACGATTATGGGAAAGAAAGAAGTGATTGTCAGCGGCAAATGTCCTGAGTGCGGCAGTGGACTCAGTATTTCCGAAGGTTGCTACACTTGTTTGAGTTGTGGTGTCAGCGCGTGTTCGATCTAGTTGTAACGTAAAACTTTAAAATATAAAGTCACGATCTACGGATTGTGACTTTATATTTTTTGTGACTAGTATAATTATTACTATATGAAT
>JAGONZ010000024.1 GCA_017992755.1 Candidatus Buchananbacteria bacterium
GGTCACAAATGATAACTCGTAATCGAGTTGAGTAAATTCTGGCTGGCGGTCGCCGCGCTGATCTTCGTCACGGAAGCAGCGGGCAATTTGGAAATAGCGCTCAACACCAGCAATCATGAGCAATTGCTTAAACTGCTGTGGCGATTGTGGCAAGACGTAAAATTTACCGGGATGCAAACGCGCGGGCACCATGTATTCGCGTGAACCTTCAGGTGTACCTTTCATTAAAATTGGCGTTTCGACTTCCAGAAAATCATGGCGGTGCATGTAGTCGCGGAAAAAAGTGATGATGCTGTCGCGCAACCGCAAGTTACGAATCATCCGTTCCGTCCGCAAATCTAAGTAGCGATATTTGAGACGCAATTCTTCGTTAACATCAAGTGTATCGCCATCCAATTCAAATGGCGGCGTCTTGGCTTCGTTAATAATTTCCAAACTTAAAGCTTCAAGCTCAACAGTGCCTGTTGCGAGTTTATCATTAACCAATTTAGCTGGGCGCTCATTGACGTTGCCCGTAATCTTAACTACAAACTCTGAACGCAAAGATTTTGCTGCCTCGAGCGCTTCAGTGTGGTTTGGTAAGAACACCACCTGCAACAAACCGCTGCGATCTCGAAGATCGATAAAGGTTAGCTTGCCGTGATCACGACGAATGTGAACCCAGCCACAAACAGTGACTTCTTCACCGATGTGATTAACCGTTTCTTTCGTTAAAATTCGTTCTGGCATAATGGTTGTATTATAGGAAATTTAGGCAGTTTTGGCAATCCGAGACCGCTCCCGATGGTAGCTGGCCAGGAGCTGCCGAAAGCTTCGTCGCGGCCGCTCACTTACCATCGCCAATTGGCGCTCAAGAGCCTCCAGGAGCGTAATTTGGCTCGTAGCAGTGAGTTGGGGCTCATACCCTAATTCACGCAGCATCCCAAGGATAACTTGGTTAAGCACAACTAATAATTGTTTCGGGTCAGACTCGTTGGCACTCATTAAAAATGACCGCGCCAGGTCGTAAATACGTTCATCAGGCGCCTCTGGGATAACCAAGGTTTCCAAAGCTTCAAGTAAATACTGAACGCTCGCCGCTTGCGCCAAGGTCAATGCTACAGGCAACAACTGCACGCTTTCAGTGCCGATAATCCGATCATGAACTTTCCCTGTGGCTAAATGCAAACGAACTTCGCAGCCGGGCTGCAAAAATGGTTGTAATTTTGATTGAAGTTTCTTGGTGCCAATCGCATTCAACCGCTGCTTGCCGCGCTCGCGGCTATACACAACATAGTGACGATCAACTTCGCCGCTATCCATTGAGTTGATAATAATAGCCGTCAGGTACTCAGTCACGACTAAGTTTTATGGTTGATATCCAAATAGTCCTGAAGCGTTATCATCGCCGCCACTGCATCATCAGCACCGCCACTTACTAAGTGTTGCGCTTGTTGAGTAGAATATCGTTCGTTGTGGGTAATGACCGGAATTACCAAGTGTTTTTGCAGCTCCGCGGCAAAATCCGCCACCGCTTCAAGTTGGGCTGAGCGTTTGGCTTCTGGGTTTTCTGGCAAACCAATAATCACCAATTCGATCCGTTCTTGATCACACAATACTTTAAGCTCTGTGGTTAATTGCTGCCAGTTGCGATTAATAATAATTTTAAGCGGCTGCGCCAAACGTGATTCGGAATCACCAACAGCTAACCCAACTTTTCGCGCGCCATAATCAATCCCTAGGAACTTCATTTTAGTAAGGTTAAAATCTCGTAGCCGGTTTCGGTTACCGCTACCGTATGTTCAAAATGTGCACTTATACTGCCGTCTTCGGTAACAATCGTCCACTCATCTGGCAAAGTAGCTACTGGCCAAGCGCCCATCGTTATCATCGGTTCAATAGCGATCGTCATCCCTGGGCGCAACTCAACTTCGCGTTCATGGCGATCAACAAAATTTGGAACTGATGGCGCCTCGTGAATACTAAACCCCACACCGTGACCGACTAGTTGTCGCACCACCCCAAAGCCAGCACCTTCGGCATGTCGCTGGATGGCTCGAGCAATATCAGAAATCTTCGCTCCGGGTTTGATCGCCGCGATACCAAGATCAAGCGCATCTTGAGTGACCGTCATTAATTTCATCGCTTGTTTGGATATCTGGCCCACCGCCACCGTAGTCGCGTGATCGGTATACCGACCCTTGTATTCAAGGCCACAATCCAGGCCGACAATATCTCCTGCTTTCAATTTTCGTGAAGGGATTGGCAAGCCGTGCACCACTTCATTATTAATTGATACGCACAACACGGCCGGGTACGGCGTCGACGCCCAGGTTGGTTTATAATTTTTAAAACTTGAGCGAGCACCCGCGGCCAAAATTAATTGCTCCGCCCGTTCATTGAGCACCGCGGTTTCAACCCCAGGTGCGACCATTGCTGCTACCTGGTCAATAATGGACGCCAAAATTGCGCCGCCTTCGCGCATTAATTCGATGTCTTGTGGCGTTTTAAGTTTAATCATTGGTGTGGTTAATCCGGGCAACAACTTGCTGACACAATTCGGCTGGCGACAAGCGACCATCAAGTTCAATTATTCTCGTTTGGTAAAATTCTTCGATCGGCGCAATTTCGTCCCGGTAGCGCGCCAGCCGATAATGGACAATTTCTGGTTGATCATCAGCCCGAGCCACTAATGGCTCGCCGCAAATATCACATACATTCGGATCTCGTGGCGGCAAATGATTGAGATTCCAACTGTGGCCATTCGAACACACTCGCCGACCGCGCGCGCGTTCGATTAATAATTCTTCACTAGCGGTAATTAAAAAAATATAGTTCGCATTCGCAACTACTGCGGGCTGCTCAGCTTGCGCTCGCGTTCGCGGATAGCCATCAATAATAAACCCTGGGACACAATCGCCTTGAGCTAAACGTTCACTGACCACTGCAATAACAACTTCATCACTGACTAATTCACCTTTGGCGATTGCGTCGTTAATCCGAGAATCACGATTGGCGCGTTCACGCTCATGCAACAACTTCCCCACCGCAATGTGTGGAACGTTGAGCGCTGTACTTAATTGAACCGCCAACGAGCCCTTACCGACGATCGGTGGACCCAGCAGGATAATGGAAAGTGAGGTGTTCATCCCTCGTATCCTAGCGTAATTTTACCTTTTGAGCAATGACCGTTATTTGATATTTTGAGCTTTATATTTCCAATATAATTCTCGCGCCCGTACTACATCGATCTTTTGAATATATGATATTTCATCGCCATACGACGCCGGCACCTCAAGAAGCGCGTGTCTGAAGATCGGGCCCCACGCCCATTTCGAACGAATAGATTCGCCGTCAATAATTCCAACATGAGTGATATGTCCAGGGTACTTTACAGAATCTCGATACACCACATAATCCCCGCTTTGCGGATCATCAATCGCTTTCAACTCATCGATATCTAATAAGTGTTGAAAAAATGCGCTGTAAATAAACCCTGAGCTGTCTTTAATAATTTCAGAGTCAGTTTCTAGCCCAAGAGCGTAAATAAAACAATTATAATTTTCAGCTGCTACTGGTGGGCCTGAAATTATTTCTAATTCTAGTGGTAACTGTGGCGCAACTTGAAGCGGAAAAAGATCTGGTTCCCACCAGGCGTTATCACTGCCTTCAATGAGCGAGTCGAGCGATTCCCGATTGATCATATCTAATTATTATTACTCAGCAACTCGGCAAGCGGTTTTAAGTGCAGCGATATCGTCAGCCGCTAATTCCAAATTATCAGATTGATTCAACCGATACATAATCGCCTCTGCATCAGCAACATGATCCAAACCAAGCGCATGCCCAAATTCGTGGGCCAGTAAGCGCTCAAGCTGGGCGCGATCGTCAAATTGAAAAACTTCAATCCGCCTTCCTTGCTCATCCACCACATACCGACCTTCATCAAATTCTTCACCGACACTCGAACCGACTTGATTATAGTGCTCAACCTGAAGATTAAGCGTGTCGGCTAACTCATTGATTTCACGAACGATCGCATTAAGATCACTAGCTTGTTTTTGTAATTGCCGCTGCTGGATTTGCAGATTTTCATATTGTTTATCAAGTGCCGCTTCTTCTTTTTTAAGTTGCTGATACTCAGCACCACTCGCTCCTCCTCGACTATTAGCTGCTGTTACTCGCGTCTCATATTGCTGACGCTGATCATTGTAGGCTGCGCTATTACGGTTAAATTGGGTGGCTGCCGCTTCATATTTTGTTTTCTCTGTACTATAGCGAGCTTTCAACAAATCATACGATCCGCGACTCTGGTCAAGCGTCAGACCAAGTGAACGCAATTGCTCCGTTGATTCCTGTCGCTCGTCATAGATAAGATTAATCACCAGCAGCCCATTTTCAGCTGCTTGAAATAAATTGCGGCCAATAGCCCGCTCCCAAATAGCCACCGAGCTACTAGCTGCAGCCAACACTTCATCTGGACTTAATTTAAATCGTTGATCAAGGGTGCCGATGCGATACCCAATGGGGCGGGTACACGGCAACCAAGTCGACCACGCATGGTCGTAACTCTGGACGATAACTGTTTGAATTTCTGTTCGATATTGATACGCGCCTAAAATCGCTCCAGCTACAAAAGCTAATAAAAAGACGGTGCCAATAATTCGTTGAATCATATAGGTATTTTTTCACTCACAACCAATCGTGTCAAATGATTTGCTTATTATAATTAATAAAACAAAAACACCGTTCTTTTAAAACGATGTTTAGGTGGGCGGATAAATCGCGCCCCTACAATTCAATTTTAAATTTGTTCGTAATCACGCATCGACAGTTGAGCATTGATCTGATTCATACTCTCAATAACCACCGACACAACGATCAACAAGCTGGTACCGCCGATGACCAAGCTTTGGGTTCCAGTAATCTGGCCCGACACTAACGGCAAGATCGCGATAATACCCAAGAACACGGCACCCACGAACACTAAGCGAGTGGAAACGCGCTGCAGATATTCGGCAGTATTGCGTCCTGGACGAGTACCGGGGATAAAGCCACCTTGCTTCTGCAAATTCTCAGCAATCTGGTCAGGCTTGAAAATGACTGAGGTATAGAAATAAGTAAAGCCGACAACCAACAAGAAATAGGCCACGCCATATACCGTCTGGTCTTGCATCGTCACTGACACCCAACGCGCCGCATTAGCAACCCACGGAGTGGATGCCTGGATGAAGAATTGGGCAACCATTTGTGGAAAGACAATCAGGGATACAGCAAAGATGATTGGAATAACGCCAGCTTGATTAACGCGTAACGGCAAATGACTTGAGGTGCCGCCTACCATGTGATTGCCACGCACTTGGCGCGCATACTGAACGGGAATATTCCGCTGGGCTTCAGTAATAATAACCACGCCAATGATCGTAATAATCGCAATCACTGCAAATAACACCAAGTTAGTGACTTGTGCTTGGTCAAAAGTGACAGCCGTTGTACCAATTGTACCAATCAAACCGGAAACGATACCAGCAAAAATTAAAAGTGAAATACCATTACCAATTTTGCGCTCGGTGATTAATTCACCAATCCACATCAAGAAGATCGTGCCACCGGTAATCGTAATCATCGCTACGCCGAGCTGCCAGTAACTCAAGTTTGGAAGCACGGTTGGTGCTGCTTGGCGCAAAATACTAATCGTTCCAAACGCTTGGAGAAGAGCGAGCGGCACCGTTAACCAGCGTGTCCACTGATTAATTTTGCCACGTCCGTATTCACCATCCTTGGAAAGTTCTTCAAGTTGCGGGATCACCATCGTCAGCAACTGGAAAATAATCGAAGCCGTGATATACGGCGCGACACCAAGCATTACGATTGAGAAATTCTGCAGGCCACCACCAGAAAAGATATTAAATAAGCCTAGCAGTTGATTGCCCGCAAACACGTCTTTTAATCCTTCAGGATCAATACCTGGAACTGGAATATGGGCTGCAATCCGAAACACTACTAACATTAGTAGCACAAACAGGATACTCCGTCGCAGGTCGGGAATATTCCAAATCTGACGCAGGGATCGCAACATAGAGTTTAAGGAGTTATTTAGTCCGCACTTCGCCGCCGGCAGCTTCGATTGCCGCCTGAGCGGACTTTGAGAAACCGTCAGCAATGACAATCAACTTGCGTTCAAGCTTGCCGTTACCGAGAATCTTGATCGCTTCTTTATTATCAATCAAACCAGCCTTGGTCAAGGCTCGGCGATCAACAATCGCGCCGTCCGCAAACTGATTAAGTGAAGAGATGTTAACCGTCGAATCTTTTGAATACTGGCTTTTAAAACCACGGCTCTTTGGTAATTGGAGCAAGCGCTTGCGCATACCCAGCGCCTTAAGACCACTGCGGCCGCCGGAACGGGCTTTTTGACCCTTAATACCGCGACCTGAATAACTGCCGCGCTTACCGCCGCGACCAATGTCTTTACGCTTCTTGGTGGCGCCACGCGCCGGTTTAAGATTTGAGAGAGTTAATGCCATAAACGTAAATTAAGCGGTAGCTGGAGCAGCTTTGCGCGCTGGCTTCTTAAGTAATGACAAGGCCTTGATCGTCGCCCGAACATTGTTCACTTTATTGTTAGCGCCCAGAATCTTGGAAACAACGTTTTTAACACCAGCGTATTCGAGAACGATACGCACGGCACCGCCTGAGATAATACCAGTACCGGCTGGTGCTGGCTTAATCAAAATGCGAGCTGAACCGTCTTTCAAGGCGACTTCGTGTGGAATGGTTTCGCCGACCAATGGGACGCGAATCATATCACGTTCGGCTTTCTTAACCGCTTTTTGAACGGCCATTGGCACGTCCTTGGCCTTAGCCAAGCCCATACCGACGCGGCCTTTCTTGTCGCCAATAACGACGCAGGCGCGGAAACGCATACGCTTACCACCCGCCATGACGCGAGTAACCCGAGAAATATCAACAATGTATTGCTCGAATTCTGATTGTTCTTTTCGCGCGCGCTGCGGACGACGGCGAGTGTCTTTTTGATTCGTATTCGAATTCATATAATTTAAATAACTAGGCCGTTTTCACGAGCGCCATCAGCCACTGCCTTGACGCGACCGTGATACTTAGCAGCACCCTTATCAAATACGGCGCGACTAATCCCTTTGCCTTTGGCTTTCTCAGCAATCAATTTACCAAGCTCAAGCGCACGCTCGGTCTTAGTGCCTTTTGTCTTAATTTCGCGATCATGAGCACTCACCAGTGTCTTGCCGACAGTGTCGTCAATAATCTGGGCGCTGATGTGCGCCAAGCTGCGCTTGACACTCAAGCGTGGAGCTACTGCCGTGCCGCTAACCTTAGCCCGGACACGAGCGCGACGACGCGCGACAATCATTGATCTAATTTGATACTGTTTCATACGGTTACTTAGCTTTGGTTGCGGCCTTACCAGCCTTGCGTCGGACGACTTCGCCGACATATTTGATGCCCTTGCCTTTATACGGTTCAACTTTCTTAACGCGACGAATCTGGGCAGCAGTTTCACCAACTAATTGCTTATCGATACCACTGACTGTGATTACGTTAGCTTCAACTTTAATTTCAACCCCTTCTGGCACTGGGAAATTAACAGGGTGTGAATAACCAACATTAAGCACTAAAGTATTACCATTCATTGTGGCCTTAAAACCAACACCGGTAATATCAAGTTTCTTTGTAAAGCCCTCAACAACGCCCGTAATCATATTGCGCACCAAGCTACCAAAGAGTCCCCAGAGTGAACGCTCAGATTTATCTTCAGGATCAGCCACGAGCAAGCGGGCTTCTTTGTCGGCAATTTCCAGAGTCACCATTGGGTGCAATTTTTGCTTCAATTCACCCTTGGGGCCAGTAACGATAATGACGTCATCAACCAGCGCCAACTTTACGGCTTCCGGAATGACAATAGGTTGTTTTCCAATGCGGCTCATATTAGTAGATTTCACACAAAATTTCACCACCCAAACCGAGCTTGCGCGCGGCCTTGTTTGTCATAATGCCTTGGGAATTTGAGACAATTGCAATACCGATATTGTTGAGCACTCGTGGCAAGTCTTCATGGGCGACATACACCCGGCGACCTGGCTTCGAAATCCGCTTCAGGGTGGTAATCGTCGGTTGTTTATCTTCATACTTCAACTGCACCACAATACCACCGAATTTACCGGTCTTCTGTTCCTCGTAGCCCGCGATAAATCCTTCCTCTTTCAGGATTTTGATAATCGCCAATTTAAGCTTGGAGAATGGGATATAGACATCGCCCTTACGCACGCGGGAAGCGTTGCGAATGCGAGTCAACATGTCTGCGATTGGATCAGTCATATCAAATAATTACCAGGAAGACTTAGTAATGCCCGGGATCTGGCCGTTGGTTGCCAGTTCGCGGAAACAGATGCGGCACATTTTAAACGCCCGCATATAGCCGCGACGACGGCCACAGCGCCAGCAACGATTAACCTCTTGGGTTGAAAACTTGCGGGGGCGGCTTGATTTTGCAATTTGAGCTTGGGTTGCCATAGTATCAGCTTAACTGGTTTTACGTTGAAAAGGAAATCCGAGAGCCTTGAACAAGGCCAAGCCACGTTCGGTCGTACCGGCAGTGGTCGTGACTGTCACTTCCAACCCGTGCAACCGTTCGATTTCTTCTGACTTGATTTCTGGAAACACGTTATGCTCCTTGAAACCCAGTGACAGGTTGCCCTGACGATCAATCACCTTTTCTGGCAAGCCACGGAAATCGCGAATACGTGGGATTGAGACATTGACCAACTTGTCGATGAAATCATACATCCGCTCACCACGCAACGTTACCTTAGCCCCGACGACCATGTTGTCGCGGATCTTAAAGGCGGAGATCGCTTTGCGCGCTTTGGTGCGCACTGGCTTCTGGCCTGAAATACGTGCCAAAGTACCTTCGACGAGTTCAATATATTGGTTCTCCGTGTTGCGGGCGTTAATACCCACGTTTAAGGTAACCTTGACCAAGCGTGGCACGGCAAGGGCGTTAGCATCACCCAATTGCTCTTTGAGCGCTGGGGCAATTTCGCTGCGATATTTTTTGACTAATCGTGAATTCATATTAGATTTCTGACTGGCATTTCTTACAAACACGAGTTTTGGTGGTACCAGCTTCAGTCCGTTCAAGCTTATAGCCAACACGTGTTGGCTTAGCGCACTTCGCGCACACTAACCCGGCGTTAGAAGCATCAATTGGGGCTGGGAACTGGATGCGCTGACCTTTTTCACCTTGACGACGAGCCTTCTGGTGCTTAATAGCGAGATTTAAGCCTTCAACCACCACTTTATTTTGGCGTACAAAGACTTGCAGCACTTTGCCACTCTTACCGCGATCTTTGCCAGCTAACAGCTGAACGTTGTCTCCAACTTTGATTTTCATATAATTACAATACTTCAGGCGCTAAGCTGATAATTTTCTGGTAGCCGAGATTACGCAGCTCGCGGGCAACTGGCCCGAAGATGCGCGTCCCTTTCATTTCTTTGTTTTTGAGATCAATAATCACTGCGGCGTTATCATCAAAGCGAATGTATGAGCCATCAGATCGGCGAACTTCTTTTTTAGTTCGCACTAATACTGCGTGAACGACGTCACCTTTTTTGACCATACTGTGTGGTGTGGCAACCTTAACTGAACACGTCACTAATTCGCCGAGGCGAGCATAGCGCTTTTGGAAACCGCCGAGAATACGAATCACTTCGAGCTTCTTGGCGCCCGTGTTATCAGCTGATTGCAATCTTGATCTCTCTTGAACCATATCAACAGTTATGCGACTACTGAATAAATAACCCGCCAGCGCTTATCGCGGCTCAATGGTCGGCATTCAACAAATTCAACGACATCGCCCACCTTGAACTGATTGCGCTCGTCGTGGACTTTATACTTCTTACTTACCCGATACCGCTTTTGATAGCGCGGGTGAAGCTTGAAGTGGTCGACACGAACCACAATCGTCTTAGCCATTGCACTGGAGACGACTTCGCCTTTGAATGTTTTTTTGATTACCGCTTTTTCCATATATAATTATTTTTTGCGAGCTGTCTGGGCCGTTAACAATTGAGCAATATCTCGCTTGACCACGCGCAACTGGCGCACTTGAGTCAATTGCTTCTGACGAACTTTAAACACTAGCTCGTCGCGCTTTTCACGCAATTCAGCTAATTGCACCTGCAATTGAGCGTCGCTCATGTTTGTAATTTCAGTCATCATCATATTAGCGTGAGATAAATTTAGCTCTGACCGGCAACTTGTAGCCAGCCATTTCCAGCGCCTCCTTGGCTTCACTCTCAGGAATGCCATCCATTTCAAACATTACCGTTCCTGGATTAACAACTGCAACATAATATTCAGGTACGCCTTTTCCACCACCCATAGTTGCCTGAGTGCCCTTGCCAGAAATTGGCCGGTGAGGGAAAATGCGGATCCAGATCTTACCACCACGTTTAACATGTCGTGTCAGGACGCGGCGGACCGCTTCAATCTGCTGTGAGCTTACCCAACCACCAGTAGTCGCCTTCAGGGCAAACTTACCAAATGCCAAGTCAGTCAGCGTTGTGGCTGTGCCTTTGACGTCAGGTCGGTGATGCTTACGCATTTTTAGTTTCTTGGGAGCTAACATAAATCAATATTATTTGGTAACCACTTCGGCAGTTTCAAAAACTTCGCCCTTGTAAATCCAAACCTTAATACCAATAGTGCCGTAAATTGTTTTCGCGGCCATGCGCGCATAGTCAATATCGGCCCGAAGTGTATGGAGAGGAATACTACCAAAGAACACGGTTTCTTCGCGGGCAATTTCAGCACCATCAAGACGACCGGCGACGGTGATCTTAACACCTTGAGCACCGGCTCGTTCAACGCGACCAAGCGCTTGCTTGATTACCCGACGGAACCGGACACGCTTTTCAATATCAATAGCAATCGACTGGGCGACAAGCATAGCATCAACGCCTGGCTTAGAAACTTCAACAATGTTAAGAGCCAAAGTCTTAATCCCCTTGCGACGGCTAAACCCATCTTTCATAAACCGACTTTGAACATCACGTCGAAGATCATCAGCACCTTGACCACCGCGGCCGATAATCATTCCGGGCTTAGCGGCATGGATCGTGACTGTCAACGCATTGGCTGAACGTTCAATATCAACGTGGGAGACGCCAGCGGTAGCAAGCTTCTTAGTAATATATTTGCGGACCAAAATATCTTGTCGCAGATACAAGGCAAAATCTTTAGGATTCGCGTACCATTTGGAATCCCAAGTTTTATTGATGTTGAGCCGGAAGGCTTTTGGATGGACTTTTTGCCCCATAGGGATTAACCTGATTTTCGATTAAATACTTTTTTGGTAAAGCCTTTACCTGTGGCTTTGCGAGCCTGCGGCTCAACTGGTCGCTCAGTTACGTCAACCTTCTCATCGGGGACGTTCTGCTTTTCAATCGCCTTCAATTCATCAATTGAACTGACAGTGACCAAATCATCGGTAGTCTTTTCTTTGGTTTTAGCAGTCTTCTTCTTGTCATCTGTTGGCACACGCTCAGCCAAGATCAACTTGATCTGTGACATGCGCTTGCGAATTGGTGTGGCGCGACCCATGGCGCGAGGCATCCAACGATGCAACGTCACATCAGCATCAACTAAAATTTCTTTGACAAACAAATTATCGGGGTCAAGTTGATGATTTTCTCGGGCATTGCTAACCGCTGAACTCAATAACTTAGCTAAGGGTTCAGCTGGCGCGCGCTGAATCTGGGCCAACTGGAGTTGCGCTGCCGCAACATTAAGGCCACGGATCACATCGGCAACGAGGCGAACCTTCTTAGGTGAGATATGAATTGTACGGGCAATTGCTCGGGTTTCCATATAAGTTTACTTCTTGGTCTGTTCAATTGTCTTCTGAATCTTACCACCGTGGCGGAAGAACTTGCGAGTTGGTGAGAATTCGCCGAGCTTATGCCCAACCATATTTTCAACTACCACCACTTGGATGTGCTCTTTACCATTGTGGACACCGAATGTAAAGCCTAACATTTCTGGGGTAATTGTGCAAGCTCGAGACCAGGTTTTGATCACGGTTTTATCGCCCACCTTTAACGCCAACACCTTTTTAAGGAGTCGCTCGTCAACGTATGGACCTTTTTTGAGGCTTCTGCTCATAAAATTATTTCTTCTTCTTGGAGCGGCGTCGCTCGATAATCAAATTATTTGAAGCTTTGTGACGACGGGTTTTGACGCCATATGCTGGCTTACCCCACTTCGTCTTTGGGCCACTCATACCGATTGGGTTATTACCTTCACCACCACCGTGTGGATGATCAGGTGGATTCATGGCTTTACCACGAACAGTAGGACGAATGCCGCGATGACGCATACGACCAGCTTTACCCCAACGCACGTTCTTGAACTCGCTGTTGCTGGCGGTACCAATAGTAGCCATTGAACCGGCGGGCACCAAGCGAATTTCACCTGAAGGCATCTTGAGCTGAGCGTACCCGTTGTCGATCGACATCAAATAAATATTATTACCAGCGCCGCGGGCAAGCTGACCACCCTTACCTGGAGTTAACTCCACATTATAGACAAACATTCCAGGAGGAATGACTTCGAGCGGCATATGGTTACCAACTGAAAGCTCAATCAGTTTTTGTGAGCTCATAACGCGATCGCCAACCTTGAGTGATTGTGGTGCGACCATGTAGCGC
>JAGONZ010000025.1 GCA_017992755.1 Candidatus Buchananbacteria bacterium
ACTCGCTGTTGCTGGCGGTACCAATAGTAGCCATTGAACCGGCGGGCACCAGGCGAATTTCACCTGAAGGCATCTTGAGCTGAGCGTACCCGTTGTCGATCGACATCAAATAAATATTATTACCAGCTCCGCGGGCAAGCTGACCACCCTTACCTGGAGTTAACTCCACGTTATAGACAAACATTCCAGGAGGAATGACTTCGAGCGGCATATGGTTACCAACCGAAAGCTCAATCAGTTTTTGTGAGCTCATAACACGATCGCCAACCTTGAGTGATTGTGGTGCGACCATGTAGCGCTTTTCACCATCAGCATAATGGAGCAATGCGATTGAAGCGTTGCGATTTGGATCGTATTCTAAAGTGGCAACTGTTGCTGGAATATCAAATTTGTCACGTTGCCAATCAATGATACGGACCTGTTTACGATGCCCACCTCCACGATGACGGACGGTGATTTTACCCTGGTTATTGCGACCAGCAAAATTCTTTCCAGAAAGAAGCAAAGATTTTTGCGGACTGGTTTTTACGTGACCGTGCTTAAGCACCGACGTTTGGCGTCGCCCAGGAGTTGTTGGTTTGTAAATCTTGATTGCCATATAGTTTAGACGCCTTCAAAAATACTCAAGGTCTTGCCTTTTGGCAGACTGACGATTGCAATTTTCTGATCACGCTGACGGCCCGTAAAACGGCCAAAGCGCACGGCGCGACCAGTCCGATTAATCATATTAACACCAGTTGGCTTGATTCCAAAACGGGCTTCAACGGCCTGCGCCACAGTAATCTTATTGGCGCGCTTAGAAACTACAAACATATACTGGTTGTGTTGCGCCAGACGAGCTGATTTCTCAGTCACGACTGGAGTTACCAAGACTCCGGCATAGCCGCGCTTGGACTTCACCGCCTCGGCTGAAGTTGCTTCAGTCACCACTGCCTTTTTAGGGGCTTTCTTGGCTACTGCTTTTTCAGCTGGTGCCGTTTTTTTAGAAGTGATTTTATCGAGGATACTCATATTATTGGGCGGCTTCAGTTTTGATGCGTGGCATCACAAAGTGGCGATCAATCGTCGCAACACCTTCAGTTGATACAAATACCGCATCAGCCTTTAACAATTCAATACAGTTGAGACTATCAGCCGAAATCGTGCGAACTGAATCAAGATTGCGAACAGCTTTGACCACTTCAACGTCATGCTTTGGGGTAATAATCAGAGCATGCTTGATATCAAACTTAAAGGTGGTAGCCATAGTCTTAATCCATGAGCTAACGGTTTTGGTTTTGCCATCAGCAAATTTCAAATCATCAAAGACGAACAAGCGCTCTGAGGTGACTTTGTCGCTTAAACACATCGCCATGGCTAACTGTTTTTGTTTGCGATTAACACCCTTTGAAAAATTGCGCTCAGTTGTAGGACCGAAGGTGACACCACCATGGCGCCAAATCGGAGAACGACTTGAACCGTGACGGGCGCGACCAGTGCCTTTTTGCTTCCAAGGTTTTTTACCACCACCACGAACTTCGCCCTTATTTTTTGTGTCAGCGATGACAAAACGAGCATTAGCTGCCTGAGCGACGACTACTTGATGGATAACTGCTGGTTTTGGAGTTACCGCAAACAAACGGTCAGCGAGTTCAATTTCGCCGGCGGCTGACCCTGAATGGTTGTATAGAGAAAATTTCATATTATTTGGTATCAGCCTTAACTTCTTCCTGAGCAGCTTCAGTTTTTGGAACTTCAGGCGCAGGTTCTACTGGAACTTCTGCTGGAGTTGGTTCAACAACTTCAGGAGCTGGGTCTGCAACTGGTACTTCAGCTGGCGTTTCAGAAACTGTTACTGGCTCAACGGCAGGAACTTCTTCTTGGGCAGTGGCACTGGCCTTTGCAGCTACAAAATCACCTGGGCCATAGACCATCACTAAACTATTGCGACTACCTGGAACAGCACCTTTGATAAACAAAAGATTTTGTTCGGCATCAATATCAATAACTTCGAGACCGGAAATAGTGACCCGTTCGTCACCCATGTGACCGGCCATTCGGACATTTTTAAATACGCGCTGGACACCACCGGCACCGATCGAACCTGGCATACGTTCTTGGTCCTTATGACCGTGTGAGGCTTTCTGACCATGGAAACCATGGCGTTTGACAACACCTTGGAAACCTTTACCTTTTGAGCGGCCAGTAACGGTGACCTTATCCCCTTTTTCAAATAACGCAACGCCAAACTGGGCTCCACGTTCAATAGTAGTAATATCGTCAGTAATCATCCGCACTTCGCGCAAAGCTGAAGCATTTTGTAAATCTTTCAAATGACCTGACTCAGGCTTGTTGATTTTGCGGCGATTAAGCGCGCCAACTTGCAAGGCACTGTAGCCATCGCGCTCGGTGGTCTTGATCTGAGCAACAACGTTTGGTTGCGCTAAAACCGCGGTGACCGGGATAGCCCGACCGTCATCGCTGAAGATCTGCGTCATGTGAAGTTTTTTGCCGATGATGAATTTCATGGGGAAAAATAAAAATCTGGTTGTTTCATAACCAGATGACAATCAGACAAACACCACACTACGTGGAGTTACATGCAAATTGATTGGCTAGTGAAACGATTCCTTTCGTCGTCAACTGTTGTCGGTGGAGGTTTTCCCTGTGAAGCTTCTATAATACACGGGATCTTTTTCCAGTCACTTCAGCGACGGTCCTGGCTCAGCGCCAGAGATGAAATACTGATCAAGTATCTCGTCTCCGGCGCCGAAGTAATTACATTTTAATTTCGACGTTGACGCCTGCTGGTAGGTTGAGATTCATGAGGGCGTCAATGGTTTTGCTATCTGGATCGATAATATCGATCAAGCGCTTGTGAATCCGCATTTCAAACTGTTCACGACTGTCTTTGTGGACGAACGTTGAACGGTTGACCGTGTATTTCTTCTTTTCCGTTGGCAACGGAATTGGTCCGGAAATCACGGCGCCAAAACGCTTGCAGGTATCGATGATCTTGCGGGCGCTGTTATCAATGATCTTGTGATCATACGCCTTGATCTTGATGCGAATACGCTGATGCGCTTTATCTTCAGTAGTGGATTTGGTAGCCATAGCTGGTATGAGGTGCGGAGAGCCCCCGCCGTAGCTTTACGCGTAGGCGGGGACGATCATTCATTACTTGATAATCTTGGTTACAACACCCGCGCCGACAGTGTGACCACCTTCGCGGATAGCAAATTTCATTTTCTCTTCCATAGCAACGTTCTTGCCGAGCTTAACCTTAACGGTAACCGTATCACCTGGCATGACCATTTCAGTGCCTTCTGGCAATTCAATTTCACCAGTTACGTCAGTTGTTCGGATGTAGAACTGTGGCTTGTAGCCCTTGAAAAATGGCTTGTGGCGACCACCTTCTTCTTTGCTGAGAACGTAAACTTCGGCTTCGAAATCGGTGTGTGGAGTAATAGTGCCAGTCTTAGCCAACACCATACCACGTTCAACTTCGTCTTTCTTGGTGCCGCGGAGGAGGATACCGGCGTTGTCACCAGCACGACCTTCGTCAAGATTCTTGTTAAACATTTCGATACCGGTTACAACCGTCTTGCGGGTGTCACCGAGACCAACGATTTCAACTTCTTCACCAACTTTGACGATACCACGCTCGATACGACCGGTAACAACAGTGCCACGGCCTTCAATTGAGAAGACGTCTTCGATTGGCATCAAGTATGGCTGGTCAACAGCGCGTTGTGGTTCTGGAATATATGAGTCGAGAGCATCCATAAGCTTCATGATCTCGTCACCTTCTGGGCCCATTGGATTTTCCAAGGCCTTGAGTGAGCTACCACGAATAACTGGAGTTTCGTCGCCTGGGAAATTGTATTTCTTGAGCAAGTCGCGAATTTCTTCTTCGACGAGATCAATCAATGATGGATCGTCAACCTGATCAACTTTGTTGATATAGACAACGATATATGGCACACCAACCTGACGAGCAAGCAAAATGTGCTCGCGAGTCTGTGGCATTGGGCCGTCAGTAGCAGCAACTACGAGGATCGCACCGTCCATCTGGGCGGCACCGGTAATCATGTTCTTGATATAATCGGCGTGACCTGGGCAGTCAACGTGGGCGTAGTGGCGCTTTTCAGTCTGGTACTCAACGTGAGCAGTAGCGATAGTAATACCGCGTTCGCGCTCTTCTGGAGCAGCGTCAATCTGGTCAACGCTTTTGTTTGAGGCGCTAAAACCGCGCTCAGCGAGAACTTTCAAAATAGCGGCGGTCGTCGTGGTTTTCCCGTGATCGACGTGGCCAATGGTACCGACGTTAATGTGCGGTTTGCTGCGGTCAAATTGCTCTGCCATGGTAGTGTTTCCTTATTTCAGAGACCCTCGATCTTGAAGATACGAGTTTTACCCAGGCCTCGATTAATTAGTTTTAATAAAAATTGGCGTAAAATAAAAAAGCCTTTGCTGATTATACCACATTCGAAAATAATTGCAAGTGGTAGGTTATCGACACTTATTCCACTGGCTCGAAGTAGTAATGATCCTCTTCAATCGCCTCAGAATCCGCTAAATTAAAGCGAAAATCTGAGCCTTGAGCCATTTCCCGGGCTAGTTCAGCCGCTGGGGTGCCAATATCCGAAAGGGAGTCGGCAAAGTCAAGGTCTTCGACATCTCGTTCCAGGTCGCCATCGCCATGTGCGTCCTTCCAAACAGCGATATCACGATTGATTTTAGCAATCAACTCTTCTTCTGTCAAACCGTACACCTCTGATTTTCCGAGCACGAGTTGCTCGTAATCAGCCAGCGCCATCAGCGTATAGCTGGGGTTGCCTTGTTCGTCGACGACGATCACTTTATCGCCAGTCTTCTTGATCAAATTGATAATTCGGTCGAGATTAGCCATGGCAATAGATTATGCTATTTCATCAGAAAACGCAACTAGTAGCTAGTGTATCGTTTAGAGAAAGCCTTGTCAATTAGAATTGGCGGAACTATTGACAAAAGTAGACCTAATATGCTATACTAGTTTGTCAGTAGTACCTACCACCAAACGTTAACCCACTCAGAAAGGGGCCATTAGATGTTTAAGAAGACCTTGCTTTTTGCCTTGATTGGATGCGTACTGAGCGTTAGTTCAGGCTGCAGCATCTCCAAAGAAGAAAAGTCCATGCGATTCGTGGAGAGAACACTTCGCGGAAGCATACCCGACTTCGCGGCCGGGATCGTGACCGTGGAAATCAGGTCCCGTCTTCGTGCAGTACATACCCACGACGGCAGACTGATTGACACGGTAATGGAAACCGTTAACAATCTCGTTCGTGAAGGCGCTTATTGCTCCGACAGCTACCCAAACAGCGTCGCTGTTGCGTACCATACAAAGGATAACAAGATTAAGCTGACGATCTTCGTTATCCGCCAGGGCCGAGTCGAGCAGGTGAAGGAGCAGGTACTGGTCGACCCCGCCGCTATCGCCAAATCAATGGCGGCCGCTCAATAATCAATTCATGCAGTTACGACTGCCACGACATCGTTCGTGGCAGTTTTTCTTTTTGCATACAAATAACAAAGAGCGGATTGCTCCGCTCTTTGTGTTAATTCATGTTGAGGTGGGCGGCTCGCAAGCCGCCCCTACACATTAATTTTTCAATTAAATGCGCTTGTCGCGACCGGCGCGGCCTTCGACAATTTTCATTTCGACGTTCTTTGGGACGTCGTTGTATTGGTAGAATTCCATGCTGTAGTTGGCGCGACCTTGGGTCATTGAGCGCAACTGCGTGGCGTAGCCAAACATTTCGGCGAGCGGTACGTGAGCCGTAATCACTTTGATCAATGAACTCCCCTCTCCGCGATCATCCATTTGATTGATGATGGCGCGACGAGCATTCAAATCACCGATAACGTCACCCATGAACTGTTCTGGGGTCGTGACTTCAACTTTCATCACTGGTTCCAAGATTACTGGATTGGCTTGTTTGACTGCAGTCTGCAGCGCCATTGAACCCGCAATTTTAAAGGCGGCTTCAGATGAATCGACGTCGTGGTACGAGCCATCAAACAACACGGCGCGAATATCGATCAATGGATAACCGGCAACAACTCCGCGCTCCATCGCTTCACGAATACCCTTTTCAATTGGCTTGATAAATTCTTTTGGAATCGCACCACCTTTGATTTCTTCCACGAACTCAAACTGTTTGCCTGGTTCTGATGGTTCAATCCGAATCCAACAATGACCATATTGACCACGACCACCTGATTGACGGACGTATTTACCTTCAGCTTCGGCACTGGCACGAATCGTTTCACGATATGCCACCTGAGGCGCACCGACGTTCGCTTCAACTTTAAATTCGCGCTTCATGCGATCAACGATAATGTCGAGGTGAAGTTCACCCATACCAGAAATAATCGTTTGCATCGTTTCTTCATCGGTACGAACGCGGAACGTTGGATCTTCTTCAGCCAACTTTGCCAAAGCAAAGCCCATCTTTTCTTGATCACCTTTGGTTTTTGGTTCAACCGCAATATCAATAACTGGATCAGGGAAGGTAATTTTTTCAAGGAGGATTGGGTTTTCTGGATCAGATAAGGTGTCACCAGTCGTGACTGCTTTCAGACCGACAATGGCCGCGATTTCACCAGCATATACTTCATCAATTTCTTCGCGGGAGTTGGCATGCATTCGGAGAATGCGGCCGATACGATCGCGATTACCGTTGGAGTTGTTGAGGACTGAAGAACCAGATTTCAAGACGCCGCTGTACACGCGGAAGAATACCAACTTACCCACGAATGGGTCAGTGGCAATCTTAAAGGCAAGACCAGCCAATGGTGTTTCGTCTGAAGTGGCAGTCGGAATTTCTTTGGTTTCGTCGTCTGGAGCATGGCCCATTGGAGGGGCAATATCCATCGGTGATGGCAAGAACTCAGAGACGCCATTGAGCAAGAACTGCACGCCTTTGTTTTTCAAAGCACTGCCGCAAAGCACTGGTACAACCTTATTGGCAATAACTGCTTTACGCAACGTTCGCTTCAAATCAGCCACTGAAACTTCTTCACCGGCTAAATATTTTTCCATCAACACTTCGTCATGTTCAACGATCGCTTCGACGAGTTGGGCGCGGAATTTCTTGGCGCGATCTAACTCTTCAGCTGGAACATCAACGTCTTCCCATTTAGTACCTAAGTCATCTTGATAAATACGGGCGCGCATTTCGAAGAGATCGATAATGCCGGTGAAAGTTTCAGCAGCACCAACTGGCAACTGAATTGGATGAGCATGCGGGGTCAAACGATCGTGAATTGAATCAAGATCTTTGTAGAAGTCCGCACCCATGCGATCCATCTTGTTGATAAAAGCAATTTTTGGTACGTGGTATTTTTCACTCTGACGCCAGACAGTTTCGGATTGCGGTTCAACACCAGCAACACCGTCAAACACAATCACGCCGCCGTCAAGCACGCGCAGTGAGCGCTCAACTTCGGCCGTAAAGTCAACGTGGCCTGGGGTATCGATTAAGTTAATCTGAATTTCACCACCGCCGAGCCACTCAGCGTTTGGCCAAAAACAAGTGGTCGCCGCTGAGGTAATCGTAATACCGCGTTCTTGTTCTTGTTCCATCCAGTCCATAGTGGCAGCGCCTTCATGAACTTCACCAATCTTATGTTTCTTACCGGTATAAAACAAAATACGCTCGGAGACGGTTGTCTTACCAGCGTCAATATGGGCGATAATACCGATGTTACGAATCTTTTCTAAAGGTTGTTTGCGGGGCATACGTTAGACATTGGTTAGATAGTGTTCGAGAATTTCCAAATATTCATCAGCGGGATCATCCTCGCGAATCCGATCAGTAATGTCGACAATCAGACTGCGAGCAACATCAGTGACTTCAACGCGCTCAGTGATTACTTGGGCAATATCGTTGAGCAGATTCTCGTCTCCCAGACGACTGTTTAGCAGTTCTTGAAGTTGTTCTTTAAGTCCTTCACTGTCCTCGAGATTGACCTGATCAATAAAGCTATTTATCTCTGCAAGCAATGCGTGATTAGCTTCATCGGGCAAACTTTCAGCATCTTCATTGATATTAAATTCCCCAAGGTTTCTCTTCATAGGAATATAACGATGAATTGATTAACGGCTGAAGTGGGCAAAGGCGCGGTTAGCTTCAGCCATGCGGTAGGTGTCTTGCTTTTTCTTGATCGCAGCACCTTCGTTGTTGGCGGCAGCAATGAATTCATCAGCAAGCTTTTCGGCCATCTTTTTGCCTTTTTTGGCATTGGCAGCTGCGATGATCCAGCGGCAACCCAAGGTAAAGCTGCGTTCAGTACGAACAGCAACTGGCACCTGGTAGTTAGCACCACCGACACGCTTACCACGGATTTCTACCGTTGGTGACACGTTTTTAATGGCGTTCTCGAACACTTCGAGACCATCTTGTTGGGTACGAGCAGAAATTACTTCAAGCGCTTCGTAAACGATGCGTTCGGCTGTAGATTTCTTGCCGCGCTCCATGATGTAATTGATAAATTTCGCGAGGGTGTCGCGATTGAATTTGCGATCCGGTTTAATGGTTCGTTTTGGGGCTGGTTTTCCTCTCATAGTAGTACTGGTTATTCAGCTTTCTTTTTCTCACGCTTGGCGCCATAGAGGCTGCGACCGCGTTTGCGTCCAGCAACACCGGCGGCGTCATAGACACCACGCACGATGTGATAGCGGACACCTGGCAAATCCTTAACACGACCACCACGCACGAGCACGATTGAGTGCTCCTGCAAGTTGTGGCCGATACCTGGGATATACGCCGTGACTTCCTGACCATTTGATAGTCGGACACGGGCAATCTTACGCAACGCTGAGTTTGGCTTCTTTGGCGTAGTAGTACGCACCTGAAGACACACACCGCGCTTAAACGCACTGCCCTTTTGGAGCTGATGCTTGCGGCGATGCAAACTGTCGAGCGTTAACTGCAAATCAGGCGTTTTTGATTTCGTCTGTTTGAATACTCGTCCTTTTTTTAGTAATTGGTTGATTGTTGGCATAGTTAACAAAAAATTCCCACGCGGGAAATGCTCGATCTATCGGTGGCAACTACATTTCCCAGCAGGGAAACAACCGAAACGAGAGTGCGCGTGACTGGTTGCAATGGTACCGAATTTGGCACTAGAAGTCAAGCAGATTAGATAAAGCGCTCAATAAACCCAAAGACCCACCCAAAAATAGCCTCTAATATCCCTAGATTTAGGAAATAATTACCCAAAATCAGCCCCAAAAGCAGCATTGGACCATAAGTGACCAGTTTATCCTTAAAAGCAGCGTAGCGGTCAGGCAAGGCGTTGAGCAAGACATTGGACCCATCAAGTGGTGGAATTGGCAAAAGATTAAAGACCATCAGCATGGTGTTGATCTGGATTAAAATAACCAGCAACAGCACTAATAAATTAGTACCGCCAAGCAGTGGCCCTAGGATTTTGAACAAAATAATACTAATAACCACCGCCACTAAATTCGAAAATGGCCCGGCCAGGGCCACCAAGGCACCATGAAACCGAGGATGACGCAAGTTATACGGATTAACCGGCACTGGTTTCGCCCAGCCGATTGGTGCGAATAAAAGCATTAAGGAACCAACGGGATCGAGATGGACTAGTGGATTCAAACTCAGACGGCCTTCATTTTTCGCGGTATCATCACCAAAAACAGCTGCCGCCAGTGCGTGCGCAAACTCATGAATAGTAAGCGAAATAATAATCGCAAAAATACCAGCAATGAAGAGCGCAGGGTTTTGGAATAAGAGGGTGATCAACATAGAAGTAGAATAGCATGAGAAGATGTTTGAATCAAAAAGAAAAGTCCCGCAGCACGTGGCTGCAGGACTAATGAATATTATTAGAAGTAACAATCGCTCTACGATTGACGAGAGGTGAAGCGACAGAAAAACAAGGTGCTGGCTTCAAATTCCAATTCACTGGTCGTTTTACCGTCACGGTGTTCGGGTAGATGCTTACCCAAGCCAATAGCCGCATAATAGAATGCCAGCAGTACCACCTTGGATCCCGGCTTGAGATGCGGGTGCAACTCTTGCGCTAGTCTCACAGCTTCGGTTATCAGCAACCAGCTAAAGCCGCGCAGATGTTTCGTTGATCGTTGAACCCCACAGCCACCACAATTGAAGTGTGCAGCCGCGGACAGATGCTCAAAATGCCGATCCCAGCGATAGGTTTTGCAGTTTGGGCAATAGTGATACGCCATGAGTGAATCAAGTGTGGAATCCAGGACCTCTTTTTGAGGTGGCTCGGCGATCGTCACCAACCCCAGCCCGCGGGCACAAAACTTCCGCCCCAGCGATACTCCTTTTTTATTAAAGCCCAACATAATAAACTCCCTTCGTTTTTTTAATGGACTCAACTGAACGCTATCGTAAAAGTTATAAGCGATATTGTCAATACGGCTTATTGACTTCCCGATCAAGATCTGCTATCATGCTTCTGTTATTGATATATCAATTTATATGGCCCAAGTTTGCGACAATTGCAGCCGCGGCACGACCAAGGGATTCAATGTGAGTCATTCCAAGGTTCGCACCAAGAAATTTCAGCGAGTTAACCTTCAATCAAAGAAAGTTGATAACCAACGCTTGAAACTTTGCACCAGCTGCATCAAGACATTAAACAAAAAAACCGCATAAGGCGGTTTTTTTGTTCCACTGGGTTCACTCGTCACTTTTTTCTAGAAAAAAGTAACCAAAAAAGTCGCGAGTCGTTATGCTGAAGCGCTGCTCCAGTGGCGAAAACCCTAAGAAGATTCAAAACTCGCAGTGGGACCCAGCCGCTCAAACAGTTGAATACTTCTAAGGGTTTTCGCCACTTCCGCTGGTTCGCGCTTCATCATAAAAGGCTCGCAGTTCACATTTAAAAACCACCTTTTAATGGGTGGTTTTTAATAACGTTAGAAATTCAATTAGAAGGTGTGTTCTTCGTGGACGGTTTTGTATTCGCACAACTCTTCTTCACTAAACCACAATGGAATCTCATAGGCTGCGTCTTTGGCGTCAGCTGAGGCGTGGATTAAGTTGGCGACGGCTTTGCCGGTGGCGTCGGCACGGCGGTAACTGACGTGGGAGTAGTCGCCGCGGATTGTACCAGGAGCCGCTGACTTTGGTTCGGTTGGGCCGACCATCATGCGGACATTTTCAATCGCATCAACACCTTCAAGGACCAAGGCCAACACGGGGCTGGCGCTAATAAAATCAACCAAGACTTTACGCACCGCTTCACCGCGACGAATCGCAATGTCTTCTGTATAGTGCTTCATCGCGTGCTCGGTATCAGCTTGCTTAAGCTTCATCCCCACAATTTTCATCCCGACTTTTTCAAAGCGGGTAATAATCTCACCCATTAAGCCGCGCTTCACCGCGTCTGGCTTCAAAAGCACTAATGTTCGTTCGATGGTTTCTACTTGCGTGTCTGACATAGAATTATTGTTCTAATAATATTTGCTGAATTTTATAAATCACATCTGATGGGGTATGTTCGGCTTTGACGAAGTAGTCCGCGGCACCCATTTCCCGTCCCCGATCGCGGTCAGATTCCTGGCCAAGATTGGTGAGCAGCAGTACGGGTATACTAGCGGTTTCTGGGTTAGATTTCAAGGTCTGCAAAATTGAGAGGCCGTCAGTTTCGGGCAAGATAATATCAAGTAACACAATTGAGGGTTTTTCACGTTCAGCGTATTCGAGGGCTTCACTCCCCTTATCAGTTATGTATACCTGGTAATTCTCAGCTTCAAGACGAAACTTATACATCTCCTGAATCATTGGGTCGTCTTCAACGAGCAAGATTTTAGTTGTGGGTTCAAGTATTTCTTCCATACATATGATTATTACAAAAAGAGAGTTCTTAGTATAGCATGATTAGCAGATAGCGTATAGCCAATGGCAAATAGCATGCGCTTGTTAATGCTTGACCTCACACATAACACCTCTCCTACCTTAGGAGAGGAATCCTATTTTAATTGCCATTCGTCTCCGGTTGATACGAACCGAATATCGCCTAGTAAATCCGTGCGCAAGATTTGGGCATTAACGCGCTCTAAATTATACAGAGTGCGATAATGCGGATGCTTAAATGAATTATCTATACCACACGAAATCACCGCGTATTCGGGTTTGGATGCGTTAATGAATGCATCATCGTTGGCATTCGACGAGCCATGATGACCGACTTTCAATAAATCAACATCAAGCTGTTCGCCAAGTGACACGAGCGTTTCTTCATCTTCATAATCGCCGGTAAATAAAGCGGTGCTGCTGCCATACGTTAACTTGAACACAATCGATGTATTATTAAGATTCTCAACTTTTTTATTTTCAAAACTCTGTGCTGGCCATAACATATCAATGACAACATTGGGTGCTAATTCAAATGTACTGGTACTCGTTATAAACTTTGTTTCAATATTTTTTTCTTGTAACTTACTCATCCAAGCATCATATTCAGCAGAGTGCGCTTCGGCTTCGGGCATCATTACAACTTCAACTTTATAGCGATC
>JAGONZ010000064.1 GCA_017992755.1 Candidatus Buchananbacteria bacterium
GATGATTTCTCTGTTCGCAATACCCAAGATGCCATTAAAGCCTTATTGGCAATTACGGGCGCGATTAAATTTTTCTTGGCCGGAATTGCTGGTATTTCACTTTTAGTGGGTGGTGTTGGGGTAATGAATATCATGCTCGCCGCAGTCTCCGAACGAGTACGTGAAATTGGGTTGCGTAAATCAGTAGGTGCGCGTCGTGGTGATATTATTCAGCAGTTTTTATTTGAAACGGTTGCTTTAACCTGTACTGGTGGCGTGATTGGCATCACGATCGGCGCAGCCTTTTCAACCCTGGTTGCCGTTGGCGCTCGAGCTTTGGGGTATAACTGGGATTTGGTTATTAGTCCGAGTTCGATTATTGTGGGTTGCGTGGTGGCCATTGGTATTGGGCTCCTGTTTGGTGTCTATCCTGCCCGCCGCGCGGCGCGCCTAAGTCCGATGACCGCACTTCGCTATGAATAAATTTCTCACTCAATTACAATTGCCGCTCCGGATTGCCTGGCACTCACTGCGCACCCAAATTGGGCGGACATTATTGACGATCCTTGGTGTTGTCATCGGGATTGCAGCGGTGATTATCGTGATGTCAGCGGGGGAGAGTATTAAGGGGTTAGTGCTCGGTGAACTTGAAGCTTTTGGCTCAAACACGATTCAGGTGGAACCAAAAGTGCCATCAACCGGCCGCAACTCTACTGACAATGCAGGCGCGATGGCGCAAGGAATTCAAATTACTACGCTCACACTTGATGATGCTGAAGCGATTGCCGAGCTGCCAAATGTGACGCGCTATAATGGCGGTCTAATGAGTCAGGATGTACTCACCTTTGCTGGTGAGAATGAGATTACAAACTTCATCGGTGCCTCAGCGTCATTTATCGAGATTGATCAATCAGAAATTGCCACGGGACGATTTTACAGTGAAATTGAAGATGATTCCTTAGCTCGAGTAGTAGTGTTGGGCTCGAAATTGGCAACAAAATTATTTGGAGATGTTGACCCGATTGGTAAAAGTATTCGCATTGGTTCGACGCGGCTGGAGGTGATTGGAGTGCTTGTGCCTCGCGGCGCAGGATTCGGTTTGGACTTTGATACAATTGCCTATATTCCGCTACAGACCGTTCAAAAATTAATGTTAGGCGTTGATCATCTGCAATGGATTACGGTGGAGGTTGCAGATGCAGCAATTCAAGATCAGACGGCCGCTGCCATTGCTGATTTGGTGCGGGAGCGCCATGATATTACTGATCCGATTGATGATGACTTTGGCGTTACCACTATGGCTGAAGCCCGCGAGCTCATTACGACGGTATTTGGCGGCATTACATTGCTGTTGGTGGCCGTGGCCGCAATTTCCCTAATTGTCGGCGGTGTGGGGATTATGAATATTATGTATGTGTCAGTGAGCGAACGGACATTTGAAATTGGGTTGCGCAAAGCGATTGGCGCCCAACGCCGTCAGATCTTGTGGCAGTTTTTATTTGAAGCGATCTTGTTAACCTTCTTTGGCGGGGTGATTGGTATTCTGGTGGGAATTGCGCTCACATTGGCGGTTACCGGTATTGCTAGTCTCGCCGGTTTCAGTTGGGATTTTTCTTTACCTCCGAGCGCGTTAATTATTTCGTTTGGATTTTGTGTGACAGTTGGTGTAACCTTTGGTTATTATCCCGCTCGACGCGCAGCGCACTTAGATCCGATCGAAGCGTTGCGAACGGAGTAACTACACGTTGGCCGTCATTGCGAGCGGAGCCTTGTAATATCAGGCGCAGCGCGGCAATCTTAACTTAAGATTGCCGCGGCTACGAAGCCTCGCAATGACGATATGAAAAAGAACACATAAACATTTATGAATCGTTTTTCTTATCTTTTAACTGAACTGAAACGGTTAGATTGGCTGCTCATTGGAGCGGTTGTTTTACTTGTGTGCTTCGGCTTGGCGGCGATTTATAGCGTGGCGCTCGGCCAAGGTCAACAGCAGTTTGGTAATTTTCAGAAGCAACTGATTTGGCTCTTGTTAGGGTTGGTGGTGATGTTGGTTATTGCACAAATTGATTATCATGTGTGGCGCCGAGTGAGTTGGATCTTGTATGGAGTGGCCTTGGTGTTGTTGTTGTTAGTGTTAACGCCGCTCGGAGCAACCATCCGCGGGACCCGTGGTTGGTTTGCGCTCGGGCCAGTTAGTTTTCAGCCGGTAGAGGCGGCAAAGATTACCATGTTGATGGTGCTGGCCTTTCTTTCGAGTCGCTTTGGTCGCAGTATTTATAAATTATGGCAATTGGGTTTGCTTGGAGTGGTGGCGTTCATTCCGTTTGCTTTTGTGATGTTGCAGCCGGACTTTGGTTCAGGTATGGTTTTATTTTTTGTGTGGCTGGCGATCTTCTTATTGTTAGTGAAAAAGAAATGGCACATTGCTTTTGTGGCCGGCACGTTGGTAGTCTCGTTCGCCTTTGCCTGGTTCTTTGTGTTTGCTGATTTTCAGCAAGCCCGCATCTTAACTTTTATTAATCCCGATCTTGATCCGTTAGGTCGAGGGTATAACGTTCGCCAGTCAATTATCGCCGTCGGTGCTGGCCGATTGTTTGGTCGGGGCTTGGGTTTTGGTTCTCAAAGTCAGTTAAAATTTATTCCTGAAAGCCAAACTGATTTTATTTTTGCGGTTATTGCCGAAGAGTTAGGATTAATTGGGGTAATGCTCGTCGTCGGCTTATTCGCCTTTGTGTTATATCGCCTGTATCGAATCGCTGCCCGCGCACCGGATGATTTCGGAATGTTTCTAGTTTTATTAATTGGTGTTTTGTTATTCGTCCAAGTATTTATTAATATTGGTTTTTGTGTCGGCTTATTGCCAGTGACTGGTATTTCTTTGCCCCTAGTAAGCTATGGCGGTAGTTTCTTGCTAACAATTATGGCCTTAATGGGAATTGTGCAGAGCGTGCACCGGCAGGCGGTTGTTGGGAGGCGAGAATAATGAATAATATTGTAGGGGCGGTTCGCGAACCGCCCACATACTGTTGACATTTTCAAATATCCAAGGTATGGTGTCGGTAATTCCTTCTTTGTATGGAGAAGGTCATTCCATTAGGAATAAGATCGGATATCTCTGGCCGATTAAGAAATTGCAGAGTGTACATTAAGGAGGAAGCTGTATGGCTTCGTATGACAAAGTGTATGCGATCATCAATGGTCCGGATCGATTGGCAGTGTTAGCATCGTTGCTATTTATTGAGCCGCGACCATGTAGTTTTAAACAAGCAGAATGTCCTTCGGTGATATTCAAAATCGATAGGGAAGTATATTC
>JAGONZ010000065.1 GCA_017992755.1 Candidatus Buchananbacteria bacterium
GTCATGGGGATGATTCAATTGTTGTTCAATATGAAATGCATGGCGTGGAAGATCTTGGTTTGCTTAAGATGGACTTTTTGGGCCTCAGCAATTTGACGATTATTGAACAAGCATTGGAAGTGATTAAAAAAATTCACGGGATTGAGATTGATATTGATCAGTTGCCGCTGGATAATGAAAAAGCGTTTAAACTATTTCAAGATGGCCGGACGACCGGTGTGTTTCAATTTGAATCTTCAGGAATGAAGCGTTATTTGAAACAACTGCGACCAACGAACCTTGACGATATTATCGCGATGGTCGCCTTGTATCGCCCGGGTCCAATGGAATATATTCCGGATTATATTAATGGTAAACATGGCCGGCGCAAACCAAAATATTTACACCCCAAACTAAAACCAATTTTAGAAAAGACGTACGGCGTGGCGGTGTATCAAGAGCAGTTGTTGCAGATCGCTCGTGATTTGGCTGGCTTTAGTTATGGTGAAGCTGATATCTTGCGTAAGGCGGTTGGTAAAAAAATCGCTGAATTGCTCAAAGAGCAAGAAGTTAAAATGCTTAACGGTATGGTCGCCAACGGCATTGACGGCAAGGTTGCCCAAAAAATCTGGGACTTTATTTTGCCGTTCGCTTCGTATGGATTCAACCGTTCGCACGCGGCTTGCTACGCTGTGATTGGGTATCAAACTGCATACCTTAAGGCCAATTACCCGGCGGAATTTATGGCCGCGTTGCTGACCTCCGATCAAGGTAATTCGGAGCGTATTGCCATTGAAATTGATGAGTGCCGGCAAATGGGGATTGAAGTGATGCCGCCGGATGTCAATGAAAGTTTCTCGGCCTTTAGTGTAGTGGCTGAGAGTTTGAACACTGCGACGCCGCGGGTTCGGTTTGGATTAATGGCGGTGAAGGGCTTGGGCGAACGGATTGTGCGCGAGTTGATTCGTGAACGCAAAGAGCGCGGACCGTATCGCAACGTTGAAGATTTACTCACCCGCGTCAAAGATAAAGACTTGAACAAGCGCTCGCTCGAGGCGATGATCAAATCTGGTTGTCTCGACTCCCTAGGCGAACGCAATCAACTTCTGGGCAACCTGGATCAAATTTTACTATACATCCACGAAACTCATGGGGCGAATGCCCAGCAAGATAGCTTATTTGGAGTACTGACAATGTCACAAACAGCCGAATTAAAACTTCAGCCATCGCCGCCGCTCGACAAGCGCCAAAAATTAGCCTGGGAAAAACAATATCTGGGATTGTATGTTAGTGAGCATCCCATGGGAGAATATGCCGAATCCTTGCGAGACTTTGTTATTCCCTGCAGTCGGTTGCGGCAGTGCGCACCGGGCAGTGAAGTCCGGATAGCCGGCATTGTTAGTTCGGTGAAGAAGATTTTGACCAAAAAAGGGGACGCGATGTTATTTGTAAAAATCGAAGACCACAGTGGCGATGTTGAAACCCTAGTATTTCCAAAAGTCCTTGAGCAATATGCGCATGTGTGGCAGCAAGATGCAGTGATTATTTGTAGTGGTAAATTATCTGATAAAGACGATGAGCCAAAAGTGCTCTGTGATCGGGCAGTGACTTTAACTCCAGAAAACGTCGGCCATGTTCGGGATTTATTCACTGCTACTCGCCAACAAATGAATGCCGAGCCGACAAAAAACCTCGTGATTAAAATGCCACAACCATTAGAGTACGAGTTATCAAAAATTATTCAATCAACATTACACCAATTTCCAGGTAATGACTCATTGGAATTAGTAGTTGAGAGCGCCCAAGGCTCAGAACGACTCAAAACGACGTATCGAATTGCCGCTAACGCAAATTTAGAGTCATCACTGAAACAATTATTGGGCGAAGCCTGCATTGTTGGGTAAATAGTGGTATACTATATGGTATGGATGGAATAACGCTCATCATTGTTAGCGTTGTCGCATTGCTAACAGTTATCTTGTTGGCTCTGCGGCATGGTTCGATCGCATCACCCGGCTCTGGCTTGCCTGTGTTAGTGCGCTATTCGCGTGACTTGACCCGCATGGCCCGGCTCAATCAACTTGATCCGGTGATTGGTCGCCAGTCTGAGATTGCCCAAGTGGTCCAAATCTTATCGCGACGTAATAAAAACAACCCGGTTCTGATTGGCGCAGCGGGTGTCGGCAAAACTGCCCTGGCCGAAGGCCTGGCCTTGGCGATTATTGCTCGTCAGGTGCCGCCAACACTGTATAATAAGCGAGTCCTGGCTCTAGATTTGCCCGGAATTTTAGCTGGCACGAAGTATCGAGGTGAGTTTGAGCAACGACTCAAGAAGGTGACTGAAGAGATTGTTTCATCGAAACGCACCATCATTCTTTTTATCGACGAAATTCATATTTTGGCTGAAGCAGGCGACGCTGAAGGGGCGATTAATGCGGCTGACATTTTGAAGCCACTGTTGGCTCGTGGGGATCTCCAGGTTGTTGGTGCTACGACGCCAGAGGAGTACCTGGAGTTTATTAAGAAAGATAAAACGCTCGATCGGCGGTTGCATCCGGTATTTGTGAGTGAGCCGACGCCAGCGCAAACTCGACAGATTCTTGATGGCATTAAAGGGACGTATGAAACGTATCACGACGTCACTATTTCAGCAGCGGCTCTTGATGCGGCTGTGAGTGTCACTCGGACGTTGGCTGGCCGGAGTTATCCCGACAAAGCCATTGATGCGATCGATGAGGCGTGCAGCAAAGTTCATATTGATCATATCAACCGCAAAAAAACTCAATCAAAAAAATCCCGAGTCGCCGCTAAGCTTAGTGTTTCTGCTAATGACGTGAAGCAAGTGGTGGCCAGTTGGAAACATCAACAATAACCATATGTCTCCCTCACGACGCCTCCCCCCAACGCGCGCAGCGCGACCAAGCAAGTTATATCGCAATATCTCAATTATTTTTGGGGCGGCGGTTGTCGTGATGATCGCCGCAATCGCGGCTCTGTGGTACAGCCAGGCGACAATTATCGTTACAACCGTGGCTGAGCAGCGTGAAATTTCCTTTGATGCTCAAGTGAAAGCGACGCCAGCAGCTGATGAGTTGGCTGAAAAAGACGTGGTAGCTGGCACGCTCATTAAGCGCCAGCAGCGCGGGCAAATCACGATCAATGTCGCGAGCACTAAGACAGTGACCGGCACAACTG
>JAGONZ010000026.1 GCA_017992755.1 Candidatus Buchananbacteria bacterium
GTTCATATTGATCATATCAATCGCAAAAAAACTCAATCAAAAAAATCCCGAGTCGCCGCTAAGCTTAGTGTTTCTGCTAATGACGTGAAGCAAGTGGTGGCCAGTTGGAAACATCAACAATAACCATATGTCTCCCTCACGACGTCTCCCCCCAACGCGCGCAGCGCGACCAAGCAAGTTATATCGCAATATCTCAATTATTTTTGGGGCGGCGGTTGTCGTGATGATCGCCGCGATCGCGGCTCTGTGGTACAGCCAGGCGACAATTATCGTTACAACCGTGGCTGAGCAGCGTGAAATTTCCTTTGATGCTCAAGTGAAAGCGGCGCCAGCAGCTGATGAGTTGGCTGAAAAAGACGTGGTAGCTGGCACGCTCATTAAGCGCCAGCAGCGCGGGCAAATCACGATCAATGTCGCGAGCACTAAGACAGTGACCGGCACAACTGTTGGGCGGGTAACGCTGGTTAATAATTCCCGTCGCGATCAACCGCTCGTCCGAACAACGCAACTTGGCGATACGGCCGGCGTTATTGTACGTACCGACGCCGCAGTTGTTGTGCCCGCTGGCGGTAAAGTAGAAGTCGCGGTGTATCCAAAAGAAGCCGAAACATTTACGACGATTGCCCCGGGGAAACTAACAATTATTAAACTGGCGCCAGATCTTCAGGATGAAATTTACGCCGAATCGAAAGCTGAATTGACCAGTGCGCCGCGGGAAGTCTCAGTGATTACCGAAACTGAAGTTAATCGTGCTCGTCAGGCATTGAGCGATCAATTAGCTACGGATGCGCGGCGAGAGTTGGGGTTACAACCAACTGATCCTTTGGCAGTAACCTTGGCCACAACCACCTTAGTAGGCAGTAAAATTGGTGATGAGGCGGCCCAGCTGACGCTTTCAGGTGCCGCCACCATTACTTCGTTGGACGTTGATCGGGCATCGCTTGAATCGCTCGTGAAGCGCAAAATTACTCAATTGACCAAAACTGATGCCACGACTCATTCATTTGATAAGCTGGCCTATAGCTTTAAAGAAGATGACGGCATGATCGCTACGATTGAAATTCGGGATACGGTGGCGCTTGAACTGCTCCCTAATGACCCATTATTGAGCGTTGATCGGTATCTGGGTAAATCGGCGACTGATGTAGAACAAGAATTACGGGCGTCACCTTTGGTCAGTAACGTGGTGATTCAGTTGTCACCCTACTGGCGTAAAGAATTACCGCAGAATCCTAATCAAGTAAAGGTTGAATTGAAGAAGTAATCATTCACATATTGACATCAAGCCACTATCATGCGATAGTGGCTTTTGTTATGGCTCAAGTATTACCGAAAATCATTGCGATTGTGGGCCCGACAGCTAGTGGTAAAACTAAGCTGGCGGTGGCATTGGCTAAAAAATATAATGGCGAGATCGTCTCCGCTGATTCACGCCAGGTGTATCGCGGCTTAGATTTGGGTTCGGGCAAGGATTTGGAGGAATATGGCCGGGTTCCATATCATTTAATTGACGTGGTGAGCCCAAAAACGACCTTTACGGTGGCGCAGTATCAGAAAAAGGCGTATCGAGCCATCGATGATATTTTGAAGCGCCATAAATTGCCAATTTTAGTTGGTGGCAGTGGGTTATATATTGATGCGGTGGCGAAAGGGTATCAGTTTGGTATTAGTCATTCGAAAGCGGAAACAAATAAGATTCGTAAAAAGTTAGCGGCGAAATCTTTGGCTTGGCTTTTAAAAGAATTACAACGACTAGATGTGCCAACCTATAAAACTATTGATAAAGCTAATCGTGTTCGCGTTGAACGCGCCGTTGAACGGTCGTTGTTGAGCGTTGGAACAGTGACGATGAAACCAAAATATGAAGTGTTGTGGTTGGGGATTAATCCTGATCGCGAAGTATTGCGAGCTAAGATTGCTAAACGATTAAAACAACGAATTAAGCAAGGGTTAATTGCTGAAGTTGAACGGTTGCATCAAGGTGGAATTAGTTGGCGCCGCTTAGAATCGTTTGGACTTGAGTATCGGTTTACCACTCAATATTTACAAGGGAAATTGGAATACCGAGAAATGATTGAGCAATTAATCACTGCTAATTATCAATTTTCACGCCGCCAAGTGACGTGGTTTAAACGGAACAAAGATATTCATTGGATTACGAGCAGCAAGGAAGCTAGTGCATTAATTAAATAAAACACACCGCCGAAAATTCGGCGGTGTGTTTAATTAATGGTGACGCGGAAAGGGAGAATTATTTAAAGAGTAAGCCAAAAATAACTATTAAGCCACCAATTATAATAGATACTACTCCTGATACAATCCAAACTGCTGGAATGATTAATACTATCGTAGCGATTGGGTAAGTAATCCGACGTTTTATTATGAGCTTTCGACCATCCTGATCAGAATTCTTGATTGCACGGTATGTAGTGACAATGTGGCGGATAACAATAAAATAAAAACCAATAATAACTATGAATCCGAGAACCCCGGGGATTGGAAGGAATCCGCCTGTATTCAGCAGTAGCCATTTCTCAATGGCATGATTGAGCATTGATCCTGGGTCAAAATGGCCCCCAAATAATTTTGAAATTCCAGACACCTCTATCAATCCTTCCATTCCTTCAAAGATTATGCCTATGTATTTGGCAATAATTAGAATGGGCGCAACACATATCACGTATATAATGAAGTACATATTATTAGTTATTATTAAGTGATACTAATTAGTTGAGCTTTTAGTCAAAAGATGCCGATGGGCTGTAGTATGCAATTAAAATCCCAACTTCACTGATTTTGGCTTGCTACTAGAGCCCTTAGGTGAAGTTTTTGAATCCCCAAGTTGCTCCATTAACGCGTCATGTATATTCTCGCCGCGGACGCGGGCGACGTTGCGGTTTTTGATGGCTTCTTGGCGGATGATTTTTTTGAAGGTGTCTTTAGTGTTGTTAATTCTGCCAAAGGCACCAATCTTCGCTTCTTGGAGGGCGGCCGTTACTTTGTGCAGCTCATCGAGCGATAATTCTTGGTGTTTTCTAAGGGTGTCCTCGATAAATTTACTTTTGTACCCTGCGTCCTTGAGTGCAGTTATTGCCGCTTTTCGTTCGTATAACGAAATTGCCCGCCGGCCAAGATGTTTATGGACAGTTTGGAGCGACAGCGTTTTCGGGGTGTATTTGTCGAGTGGATTTTTACCGTACAGACCCATTGAGATGTGTGTCTAACAGTTCGTTAATAAGTTGCGGGTTAGCGCGGCCTTTGGTCGCGCGCATTACTTGGCCCATCAGGAATTGGCGACCCGCGGCTTTGCCAGCGGCGATCTCGGCCACAATCTTGGGGTTCTCTGTAATCACTTGTTTGACGATGGCTTCAATTTCTTCGGTATTATCAATCTGACCAAAACCGTATTTTTCGAGTAATTCTAAAGGATTGCCGCCCTCGGTATACATTTTCTCCAATAATTCTTGGGCAGCCAAATTAGTCACCTTGTTTTGGTGAATCAAGGTTAAGAATTCCGCGAAATTTTCTGGGGTGATTGGGCAATCGCGCATTGAGGTGTTGGCGCCGTTGAGATGGGCTGCCAAACGATTGATCAGCCAATTGCCAACAAGCTTGGCCAGCTTCGGACCCTCATGTTCCAAAATTTCTTCGGCGGTACTTTCGGTATTTGGCAGCGAATCTAGCCAGGTAATTAATTCAGAAACAACATTCTCAGCATACGCCGCCAAGTATTTGTCGTTGGCTAACGCGCGCGCATCTTCAGGTGAGAAGCGGTATTGCGCAATAAAGCGTTCGTATTTAGCTTGCGGTAATTCCGGCAAGGTAGCCATTAATTCCTTAATTTCTTCATCGGTGAAAGCCAAAGGGGGAATATCTGGTTCTGGGAAATAACGATAATCCGCAGCGGTTTCTTTGATGCGCTGCGATACGGTTTTTTGCTTGGCTTCATCCCAACCGCGGGTTTCTTGGACTAAGGGTTCGCCAGCTTCAATTGCCGCGGTTTGGCGTTTGATTTCATATTCAACGGCGCGCTCCATGGCTCGAAACGAGTTGATGTTTTTCAGTTCTGATTTGGGGTTGAGTTGGTAATCAAGTAAGGGTCGGACTTCTGGCCCGTCAATTTCAAAGCGACCGGCTTCTTGGACGGAGACGTTAGCTTCACAACGCATCTGGCCTTTTTCCATATCAGCATCAGACACGCCCAGATAGCGCAAAATTGTTTGATACAGTTGGCAAAATTCCTTAGCTTCTTGAGCTGAGGTAATGGTTGGTTCAGTGACGAGTTCAATCAGTGGTGTCCCCGAGCGACTTAAATCAACTTTGGTGGCACTTTTTTCATGAATCAATTTGCCAGTGTCTTCTTCGAGATGAATGCGAATAATTCCGATTTCTCGTTTGCCCACTAAGAGCTTGCCTTGATAGGTGAGTGGTTGGTCGTATTGGGAGATCTGGTAGCCCTTTGGTAAATCAGGATAAAAATAGTTTTTGCGATCAAATTTACTGACACGCGCAATTTCACAATTCAAAGCCAGGCCAACTTTAATCGTCCAGTTGATGGCTTCGCGATTGGCGACCGGGAGCGCGCCCGGATGACCGAGACAGACCATACACACATTGTCATTGGGCTTGTCCCGCAGCGCATAGCCATTTTCACAACGACAAAACATCTTGCTTTGCGTCGCAAGTTCTGCGTGAATTTCCATGCCGATAACTGGGATATACGTAGGCATATGATGAAGGCATTTTAGCAGTTTGCACCTTTTATTTCAATGAGATATTGACAAAGGTGAAACTTTATGATAGTATTGGCGTCATAACTAATACCTACACCACACAGGAGGTTTCCCATGGTAATAGTGCACATTCGCGATGAAGGAAAGCCTCTATGTGGGTTTTCCAACCTCTCCCCAAAACATTGGGATGAAGGCCATGAGTGGATTGGTATCCACAAAAAACACCAGGCAACATGTCCCGAATGCCGACGGGCTGTAGGGCTGCCACCATTGCCCGAAGCAATATTCGTAGCGATGCACACTGTCTGACACAACGTTGTTGGGCAGTTTTTATTTAAGAGTAGCTAAGCTTGCTAGCGCTTTGATATTCGAAATAATAGTGTTAGAATAACCCCACTCAATTCGAACCTTACAAGGAGAAGTGATCAATGACACTACAGGACTTAGTGGCGCATTTTTATGGAGTTTTCGGTCGACGCAATGATATATTCTTGCCCGACCTTCGTACAAGGATCGATCTATTAAACTTTGGCGTCGCTGATTTGCGGGATGGTATTCGTAAACATCCCAAGGAGCAACGGGTCATGGAGGTAGCGCTCGCTCGCATCTTCAGTCGCATTTGTTGTATTAATCACAGTCTGCCGACGATCGAATTAGGACGATACTTGTCGATTAAGTTCGGCCAAGGGTGTGGGTATTGTGGTCAGGCGCCGTGCGTGTGCGATCCTAATCGGCCTCGAGAAGTGCTCTACGGCGAAGTCGATACCAATACATCAGAGTGGTCACTGAGCCAATGGTGCCAGCATCTGGACGCGCTCTATGGTGACAATAACCGTGTTGCTGGAGTTTATAACGCGCTCAGTCGATTAGTCGATGAATACGCTGAATTTCAGAGACTGTATGTGGGCATCCCCGCATGGACAGGTACACAAGGCCAGCTTGAATCCGAGCTGGGGCTGGAGTTAGCGGATACCTTGGCGTGGGTGATCGCTGTCGCGAATGTGCTTGGAGTTGATCTCGAGCAAGTTGTGTGGCAGCACTACGGAGCAGGTTGCAAGAATTGCCAGGCGATTTCCTGCCTGTGTCCCCGACATAATCTTCAGCAAATTGATTGGAATGCCTGGTTACAAGATGGAGGCAAAAGCGGCGTTTCAAGTTTCGTGAAAGCCGAATAATAATCACAGCGCCCTGGCGGCATCAGTTATAATGTGCTGCCATGAGGCGTTCGCACTGCCTAGCACGACATCGTTAGGCAGTTTTTTAATTAAGAAAGCCCCGAACCGAGTTCGGGGCTTATTCTAATGAAGATTTTATTCAAGGCGTTGTTGAACGCATGACCATACGAGTTCGTGGGTCTGTTCCGGAGAAAGCAGGTTTCCTCCCGGAGCACATTCGATGATTGGCCACTTGTAGCGATCGGCTAGCCACAGGTAGGTGTCAGCAGCTCGTTGAAGATGTCCCAGATCGCTTTCGTGCTCGTCGTGGGTCTTGCCGGCTTCCAGATATGGTCGACTTTCTTTTTTGCCGACGAGCTCCTGACCGATGTGGGGTGACATGTAGAGCAGGATGACCAAATCAGGACGGGGGATGCCCAAGCCGTTGGGCGGATCGCCGTACTCGAATTCCTCGAGCCATTCAATTAAAGCCGCGCGCTCAGTGAGATCAGCAATTTTTGAGCCTTGATGTCCCATGTTGGATTCCGCATAGCGGTCCGTGACAACGATTTGGCCAGCTTCTAGCCAGGGGATAACTTCTTCTCTGGCCGCACAGTGGCGATCAAGAGCGTAAAATGTTGAGGCGATTCTGGGATCAATGGCTGTCGCTGGCCCGAAATCACCATTAAGATATCTCCGGACCGCCAGCGAGCTCGGGTTGTTATAACGGGGAAAAGTAATAGCCTGGACGGGTCTGCCTTGAGCCTTTAGGCGGTTAACTAAAAGATCGGCTTGCGTTCTCTTGCCGCTGCCATCTGTGCCCTCGAGTACAAAAAGTTTATTACCTTGCATTATTTTTTCTCCCTAGTATTGGAAAGTGCCGTTGGTATCTTACGGGATACCGTAAGATATGGCAAATTATTTTGTAGTAGCAGTATTAATTAATTTTTGCCCTGATTTTATCAATTAGCTCATCTACTTGAACATGTAAGGCTTCGATGCCGCCATCGTTAGTGATTGTAAATTGAGCGCCTTGTGCCATTTCACGAATCCGCCGTTCAGTTGGTAATTCCGAATCTTTAAGAAATTCCTCCCAAGTTTTAGTATGGTCATCAGTATTTTCTCGACGCTGGGTAATTCGCTGGTAGCGTGTTTGAGCGTCAAGTTTGACGTGCACCAAAAAGAATCCCGGAAGATCCACAATCCCAATAATGTCTTCAGGAATCCGGATATTTGCCAGACAAAAAAGTTCTTTGGAGCTGGTCTTAATTTCGTTGATGATTACATTGTTAAGTACGTTGTGCCCAAACCGTTCTCGTAAGTCATGGCCCAACCAGATCAAATTCTCTCGGCTTTGGGGGATTAGCATCCGGTCCAAAACATCGCGCAATGGCCGCGAGAAGCTTACTGTTTGTGAACCGTACTTTTCAGTTAAGTACCTAGCAACTGAGTCTTTGCCACTGCCCATTTCGCCGACGAGACCAATGATGATTTTGTGCTTTAGTGAATCCATAGTGTCATTATAATACAAAACCACCTCAGTGGGAGCTGAGGTGGTTGAAAGAGTTAGGTGAGACTGATGACGATACCAGGTCCCATCGAGCTGGCGATGGTTACATTCTTGATGTAACTGCCTTTGACGGTGGCTGGCTTAGCCTTCTGGACGCTGTCGATCAGCGACTGGAAGTTTTCTGCTAAGGCGTCAGTCGTAAATGAAGCTCGGCCGATTAAGACGTGGAGGTTACCAGAATCATCGTTTTTGAAACTGACCTTACCTTTCTTCAAGTTCTTAACTGCATCGCCGACGTTGGCGGCAACTGTGCCGTCTTTTGGGTTTGGCATCATGCCTTTTGGTCCAAGAACTTTGGCGATCGGTGCCAGGAGGCGCATCGATTCAGGAGTAGCGACCAAAACATCAAAATCGATCTTGCCGTCCTTAATCTGGTTGATTAAATCCTGTTCACCAACGAGATCAGCGCCGGCAGCGGTAGCGGCCTTTTGCTGGTCACCGTTACCAGTGATAACCGCAACACGGGTAACTTTACCAGTGCCGTGAGGTAAGCTGACGGTGCTACGAACCTGTTGGTCACCCTTTTTTGGGTTAATATTGAGTCGGAGATGAACGTCAACGCCGGAATCAAATTTAACCGTGGCGGTTTCCTTGATTAGATCAACTGCTTCGCGCAAGGGATAGCTGCGAGTAAGATCAACTTTTGACTTGGCTTCCTGATAGCGCTTTGATGGCGCGTGGTCTACTTTCTTCATAATATGTGTGTTATGTGGTCTGCGAGCGCCGAGGCGTTCTCCCACCTTAATTAATTTTTAATTTCAAATTTTTAATTTTGTAAATAATTGCTAAATCTCAATTTTTAAAAATTTTGATTTCAGATTTATTTAAAAATTATAAAATTAAATTTTTTTATTTGATTTCAACGCCCATTTGCCGGGCTGTGCCTTCGATAATTCGCATCGCTGCGTTAATATCGGTTGTGTTGAGATCAGGCATCTTGCGCAAGGCAATTTCTTCAACTTGCTTTTTGCTAATCTTGCCAACCTTGTCTTTAAGTGGCTTGCCTGAACCCTTAGGGATGCCGGCCGCTTTCTTAATCAAGACGGATGCTGGTGGGGTCTTCAAGATGAAGGTGTAGGTGCGGTCTTCGAAAACGGTGATTTCGACTGGCGTAATGTCACCGCCGCTATCTTTGGTTGCTGCATTGAACTTCTGACAGAATTCAGCGATGTTCAAGCCGTGCTGACCCAAAGCTGGACCAACTGGTGGTGCTGGGTTAGCAGCGCCGCCCGGGATTTGTAATTTGATGATTGCTTTGATTTTCTTTGCCATATTATTATTTGACTTGATCAATTATTGTCATCCCGGAAAATTCGCAAGAGTGAGCTACTGCGAACGGTGCGGATTTATCCGGGAACTCCCAATTTATAACTTTTAAACGAGGTAGAAGCAACCTATTTAAAAACTGAAATTGCAAAATTATTAAATCTTCTTAATCTGCAGGAAGTCGAGTTCAACTGGCGTTTCGCGGCCAAACATTGAGATCAAGACCTTAATCTTGCCACGACTTTCGTCGATGTCAGTGATCTTACCTTCCATGTTTTTGAACGGACCATCAGTGATACGAATTGCATCGCCCTTAGCCACGTCGATCTGATATTCAGGTTCATCAACGCCCATGCGCTTCTGGAGTGACTTAATCTCGTTTTCAGAGATTGGAGTTGGCGTGGTGCCTGAACCGACGAAGCCAGTGACGTGTGGCGTGTTGCGCACGACGTACCATGAGTCATCAGTGACGATCATTTCAACAATGACGTACCCTGGATAAATCTTTTCTTCGACGACTTTGCGTTTGCCGTTCTTGATCCGAATCTTTTTTTCTTTTGGGATTAAGACGTTAAAGATCTTATCTTCCATGTCCATTGATTCAATACGCTGGCGCAGGTTGCGCTCGACGGCCTCTTCAAGGCCAGAGTAGGTATGGAGGACATACCAGCGGCGGCCTAATTGTAACGTTTGTTTTGCCATATTAAATAATGGTCTCTAAAATAATGTTCAAGATATAATCTATAACCCAGAAAAACACCGCCATTGCTAACGAAATACCGATGACGAGCAAGGTGTGGCGTTGGATTTCCGCCCGATTTGGCCAATTGACTTTACGGATTTCTTCGCGTACTCCTTTGAAATACGCCACTAGATTAAAATTCATACTTTTCGGTATCTTAAAACCCCCTCGCGGGGGATTAAATTTATAGGTTCAGTATAGGATATTTCTGGGAATAATGCAAGTGATTGTCCTATCCAGCGCTTTCAGGATCCTGGTCAATGGTTTTAGGGTTGGGGGAGTAGAGCCGATTTTTAATTTTCCAGCGGTCTATATATTGCCCAATACCGTTCTGGTTGAACTTATTTTTAACCTTAATTCGACTTTGGGACCATTTAAGGAGGCTTTCAAAATTGATTTTATACACCCCACGAACCACAATATATAGGACTTCTTGGTCAGCAATAGCTCTGCGAATGGTTTTTTGACTCACACCAAAGAGATTGGCAGCTTGAGAAATTGTCACTCGAATCGGCTGAGCTGGCATAGAGTCTATGTGGATAAGTCAGAGATTTGTCTAGACATGTCTAGACAAATCTTACCATACGGGTAAGATTTGTCTAGCCGATGGCGAATAGCAGATAGCGCATTGCAAATGGCCAATAGAAACCCGGTAGGCTATACGCTATAAGCCATACGCTATCTGCTAACGGGCACTCTTGCCTATTTTGCTAATTTGTACTATAATAAGGCGTATCTATAAAGCCGGACCCCTAGTGTAACGCTTTTACCTACCTACCGTCTAAGTGAATGAAAAATCCAATTTCCAGCAGGATTTTAGAGTTTCGGATGAAAAAACAGGATCCGGAGGCCTTTGGTCAATTCTACGACCAATATGCGACCCGTATCTACCGGTTCATTTTTTTTAAGGTTAGCTCCGAATCAGACGCCCAAGACCTCACTGCTGATGTCTTCCTCAGATTATGGAACTACCTTAAAGACGGTCGGGAGGTTGCTAACCTCAATGCGTTAGTGTATCAGATTGCGCGCAACGCCGTAATTGATTTCTATCGCCAGCGGCAGCGTCGCGCTGACAATGAGCTCCAGCTTGATTCAACCGAACGAGCGCTAGGGCTCAAGATTGATCCGCACGAAGCACATATTCAAAAATCATTACTCGACGCCGTAAGTGCCGGGTTAACGAATCTCAAAGACGAGTACAGCGAAGTGATTGTGTTGCGATACCTTGACGGTCTCTCGCATCGTGAAATTGCTCAAGCGCTCAATAAGTCTACTGGAACCGTTCGCGTCTTACTTCATCGGGCGCTCAGGGCGCTACGCGAAACCGTCCACAATTAATATCTCAATGACCAACAAAGAACTCATTAAGCAATTAAAAGCCGTCGCTGCTACGAAGCAGGGCGGTCTTGTTGATGCTCAATGGTTGCAAAACAATCGTCAGATCCTGATGAGCCAGATTGCGCCTCAACACTCAACAGTTGCTCCTGAGCGTTCAAATTACACCACTGCCTTTTTCGGCGATCTTTTTGGCCAACGGTTATTGCGCCCAATGTTAACGTCATTAATCGTTGTGGCTAGTTTCTTGGGGTATACGGCCACTTCAAGTATGGCGAGCGCTAGCTTGCCAGGGGATTTGTTGTATCCAATTAAAACCACAAGTGAAAAAGTCCAGTTAGCCTTAGCCTTTGATGAAGAAAAAAAAGTTAATTTGCAGCTAGACTTTATCGGCCGACGAACGACAGAGCTTGAACAAATCGTTCTTCAGAAAGACAATACCAGCGCTATTCAAGCTGGCAAGGTTGTAGCCGCGGTGAAGCAGATCTCATCCGATGTTCAGTCAATTAAAGATAATTTAGAGAAGCTCAGCTCTGATGCTGATGACGCCTCAACAGTTGAATTGGCCAAGGCGGTGGATGCCAAGACCTTAGCGGTGAGTGAGAGCATTGCCGTGTCGCACAATGCGTTGCCAGAAGGCGTCAAACAAGACGTGGCCACTGAAGTTACTACTGCGATTACTGCCAGCGAATCAGCGGGCAATGCAGCCCTAGGAGTTATCGTCACTTCATACGAAGCTGATAAATCGAC
>JAGONZ010000027.1 GCA_017992755.1 Candidatus Buchananbacteria bacterium
CATACGACCTAATTCAATAACTAATCCGTCAAGTTTCCACAGGTGGGTCTCAAAGCAGGCCTGTCTATTTGTTGCGCCTACGTTGAAATAGTCTGTATTTCCGGGTGCTCTTTGGAAGATTAGGAGAGTAGTATCAAAACCCATGGGGACCCTTTCTATGGGTTGAATTGTAAGGTACAGGTGAGAAAAGCTTACGGTATTGGGAATCCTAAGTCAATTCACGCAATCAGCATCGCATCCCCAAAACTATAAAACCGGTATTTATTTTTAATCGCTGTTTCGTATGTCTTCATTGTTAGATCATATCCAGCGAAGGCGGAAACTAACATAATGAGTGAAGACTTTGGTAAGTGGAAGTTGGTGATCATGCCGTCAACGATTTTGAACTGGTAACCGGGGTACATGAAGATGTTTGTCCACTTGCTGCCAGATTCCAATTCTTTAGTAGTTGCAAATGATTCAAGGGTGCGCACGGCAGTCGTTCCACACGCAATAATGCGACAACCTTTTTTCTTGGCGGCATTAATAGTCTTCGCAGTTGTTTTAGAAATCTCTGCCCACTCGGAATGCATCTGATGATCGGTGATGTTTTCAGTGCGCACTGGTTGGAACGTGCCTAAGCCAACGTGCAGTGTTACGTACACAATCTTCACACCTTTTCGTTCCAACTTAGTCATTAAGCGTTTAGTGAAGTGTAAACCCGCCGTTGGTGCGGCTACTGAACCTTCAGACTTGGCGTACACGGTTTGATAATCTTTTAAAGCTACAGTGTTGTGAATGTATGGAGGCAATGGTGTTTCACCGAGGGCAAATAATTTTTTATCACTCACATTAAAAATGACTTCGCACGTGCCATCTTCGTCTTTGTTTTTAATAATTGCAGTAATCTTCGGCGCTAAAGTTATCACGCTGCCAACGCTTACTTTACCTTTAATTAATACAGACCAGGGATTCCTCCCCTGTTGTAGGGGAGGTGTTATGTTGTGGGGTAAAGTTTTCTTGATTAAGAATATTTCGACTCGTCCCCCGCTGGCTTTAGTTCCATGCAGCCGCGCGGGAATCACTTTGGAATTATTGAGGACCAAGACATCACCGGAATTAAAATACCCAACAATGTCATCAAAGCGTTGATGATTAATTGTTTTCGTTTTTCGATCCAGGACTAAAAGTCGCGCGTGATCGCGCGGCTCAACTGGTGATGTGGCGATGAGTGAATCGGGCAGCTTGTAATCGAAATCACTCAATTTATACGCGCTTCGTGCTTTCATGGAGTTTCTGAATCATTTTGGCGTAGTAATAGGGCTGGGGAATTTGCTCAAATACAAACCGTTCTTTTTCAGCTGCGGATTGAATGTAGACTTGGCCGTAGTGAAAGAAAGTTGCCAGCATCCCCTGTTGCTCGGCGGTGACATCTTGAATATTAGTGATATCAAGTTCTGAGACAATGCGGTGAAACAAGCCGCGCTGTTCGCGGCTGATCACTCGTTCGGTGGTAATCGTCCAAACATCCAGATAATAGTCCATCCAAGCGGTAAGCGCGAACACCATCAACAGTAAATAATAACTGCAGCCGAGGACGAGTAAGAATGCTCGAAAGGCTTCACTGATAGTCAGTTCAATAAAGAATAACGATTCTGGTGTGACTAAGAAGCCGTATAGCACTAAGGGTAACAGCGCCAAGAATGCAAACACACTCAGTACGCCGACAAACGTCAGCCAGTGGCGGCGAATGTGAATGATAACTTCTTCACCGCGACGCAAGTTTGGAACTGTATATCTACTCACCATAAATTACTGTTGAAGTATCAAAGCTAGCAAAGATTGAGGCGTGCCAATCAATAGTGTTGAGTAATAGCAAGCTGGAGAGGATCAGGGCGGTGCTCAAGCCAATGTAACCGATAATAATCGCGACGTTAGTAACCGTGAGAAAGCCGAAGCGCAACAAATGATAAATATTAAATATACTGTAGAGCGCAAAGACGGCAATGACAACGAGGTAGGCGTAAAAGAAAATTGCGAGCGTCATAATAATGATTGTTGTTGCAAGTTCGCCGGCACAGCGTGACCCAAGTGCTCATAGGCACGAGCGGTGGCAATGCGGCCACGAGCAGTGCGCGAGATCATTCCTAATTGTAGCAGAAACGGTTCGATCACGTCTTCGACAGTATCCATCTCTTCAGCGAGGGCGGCGGCAATAGTGTTCAAGCCAACGGGACCGCCAGCAAATTTGCTGATGATTGTTTCGAGGAAATTTCGATCGAGCTGATCGAGGCCGTACGCATCAACTTCGAGCATCGCGAGCGCTTCATGGGCGCACTGGATATCGATCGTTGCTTGTTTTTTGACCGTGGCAAAGTCGCGGACGCGTTTTAAGAGTCGATTAGCAATGCGTGGCGTTTGGCGGCTGCGTTCAGCAATAGCTTGGCACGCTTCGCTATTCATTTCGACGCCTAGGATTCGAGCAGCGCGGCTGATAATCGAGCCGACTTCGAGTGGAGTGTAAAAATTCAACCGATAGACATTGCCAAAGCGATCACGCAACGGGCTGGAGAGGCCACTGAGCTTGGTGGTAGCGCCGATTAAGGTGAACTTCGGTAGATCGAGGCGTACGGTTCGAGCGCCAGGGCCTTTGCCAATGATAATATCGAGCGCGTAATCTTCCATGGCTGGATAAAGCACTTCTTCCACTGATTTATGCAAGCGGTGAATTTCATCAATAAATAACACATCACCATCGCTCAGGTTGGTGAGAATAGCTGCTAAATCCCCGGTGCGTTCAATAGCTGGGCCAGACGTAATCTTTATTTGTGATCCCATTTCATTGGCGATAATGTGCGCCAACGTGGTTTTGCCTAAGCCTGGTGGGCCAAAGAGTAAGACGTGTTCCAATGGCTCGTCACGATGTTTGGCGGCTTCGATTGAGATTAACAAGTTGTTTTTGACTTGATCTTGGCCAATATAGTCACCCAATCGTTGCGGTCGCAAGGTTGAGTCTAAAAGCTCGTCAGTGCCGGTGGCAACAGCGGCTGTGAGGTCGTTTTTACCCGCCGAAGCTTTGTGCGAAGGCGGGCTTTGCGTAATATTCATGGGCGAATTATAGCATTTTACCCTATATCAAGCTATACTCAGGATATGGCTAAAATTGTATACGGAATCTCTGGTCAGGGCTTCGGTCATGGGGCTCGGAGCCGTGAAATCATCAGACATTTACAGCGCCAGGGGCACACGGTGCTGGCTTTGACGTATCATCAAGGCGTACCATTTGTTGATGGTTTAACCGAATATTTGGAGATTCCCGGGCTTGTCTTGAGTTATCGCAATAATCGATTGGTATATTCCAAAACAATTTTGCTTAATTTAAAACAATTAGCGAAACAAACGGCCCAGTGGCATCCAATTAATGAGCAAGTGGCAGCGTTTGCTCCAGATGTGGTGATTACAGATTTTGAACCAATATCAGCTTTAATCGCTCACCGTCAGCGTTTACCCCTGATTTCCATTGATAATCAGCACCAATTAACCAACACCAAGCTCAACGTGCCACTAAAGTATCAGCAACACTTGATGACTGATAAATTAGTGACCAAGGCTGTAGTTTGGGGCGCAAAAGCCTATTTGATTCCCACATTTTTCAAAACCCCAACAACTAAGAAGGATACTTATTTATTTCCACCTGTAATTCGCCAAGAAGTTCTTGATTTGCCATCCGCTATCGGCCATACGCTAATCGCCTACCAAGGCGCGCATTTTGATAATGTGATTAGAATTCTTAAAAAGCTTGATCAGACGTGTGTAATTTACGGTGCCGACAAAGAATACACTGATGGGAAATTAACATTCAAAAAGGCGGCCACGAGTGAGTGGTTACAAGCCTTAGCTTCGGCCAAGGCGGTAATTGGTACGGCGGGTTCGAGTTTGATTTGCGAAGCCTTGCACCTCAAAAAACCATATCTAGCCCTACCAATTCAAGGTCAGATTGAGCAAGTGCTAAATGCCTTGGAGCTCGAGCGACTGGGCTACGGGATGATGAGCGAGCGCCTAACCCTTGGGCAGCTGCAGCAGTTTATTGATCGTCTTCCAGAGTATCGAAAACACCTAGAATCATACGAATCCGTGCAACCAAATCCCCTCTTGGCCAAGCTGGATCAGTTGATTGCGGGGTACGCCTAGCTCTTGCAAAAATTGGGGTAATTTGTTATATTGTAATGCGTGTAGGGACAGGTCGCGACCTGTCCGCATGAATACAAATGTTACGCGGCGGTACCACGTCTGCCACATGTAATAGGTGGCATCCGGGCAGGGTTCAGTTGGCTGCCTGCCCGAACGCACACGTTGGTGCGGGCGGGGAATGCTTCCTTGCCACATGTTTTACAGTTAAAGTTAAGTGTTACGCGGCGGTAGTTCAGTTGGCTAGAACGCTTCCTTGCCAAGGAAGAGGTCGCCGGTTCGAATCCGGTTCGCCGCTCCAACTTGTTATGTTAAAATGGAGGGGCCTCAAGCCCTTCTATTTTTTTATGTCAGACACATCAAATCTCCGAACCTGGATCGAAGTTGATACTTCAGCCATCGCTCACAATGTGAGTGTGTTTCGGTCATTGATTCCGGCTACTACAAAACTTGGTGGTGTAGTGAAATCAAACGCCTATGGTCATGACTTTATCCAGTTCGCACAAGAGTTAATTAAGCTTGGCGTTGATTGGTTGCTCGTTGATTCAATGGTCGAAGCAATTGCGTTGCGGCGCGAAGGAATAACGACACCAATTTTGGTTCTTGGTTACACTTTGCCTGACATGATGAACGCGGCACTTGAAAATGATATTCAGCTTTCAATTTCCTCGTTCGAAAATATTGAAGCTGCAATTGCAATTGCTAAAGTCCAAAGCAAATCTTTGAATATCCATATCAAAATTGATACCGGTATGAATCGCCAAGGGTTTGTTGAATCGCAACGAGAGCAACTAATAACACTATTAAAAGAAAACAAAGAATATCTAAATATTGTTGGTGTATTCACTCATTTTGCCGCGGCGAAGAATCCGGCGTTGCCAAATGATACACATAAACAAATTGACCGGTTCAATCCGTGGCGTGAAGCATTTATCAATGCTGGGTTTAAACCATTATTCCACGCGGCTGCTACTGGCGGCACATTGCTTTATCCCGAAGCGCATCTTGATCTCGTACGCGTCGGTATTGGTTTATACGGCCTGTGGCCATCAACTGAAGCGCGACAGTATCTCAAAGGCCAAGTAGAGCTTAAGCCAGCGCTTAGTTGGAAAACAATCATTGGTGAAATTAAATCAGTGCCTAAATGTGAGCGCGTTGGCTATGATTTTACCGAGTCATTGCGACGCCAAACACAATTAGCGATTTGCCCAGTTGGTTATTGGCATGGATTTTCAAGAAAGCTATCGGGTATCGGTGAAGTTTTGGTTAATGGTCAGTGCGCAAAAGTCATTGGTCGCGTTTCGATGGATATGATTGCGATTGATGTCACTGATATTGCTAATGCGAACGTTGGTGCTGAAGTTATATTGATTGGTCGACAAGGTGATGAAGAAATTACGGCGTATCAAATGGCAGCACTTGATGATACCTCGTGGTACGAGACTGTGACGCGGCTGAATCCGTTGATTAAGCGGATTTATCGCTAGTCTCGACAAAGAGCTTAAAATATAGTACGATACGTCTTATTCGCCCAGGTGGTGGAATGGTATACACGAACGACTTAAAATCGTTTGACGTAAGTCATGCGGGTTCGAGTCCCGCCCTGGGCACAAATACTTTTTATGGAACGATACGAGTTATCTACTTCTGACAATCACCGAGAGGTCTTGGCTGCCTTTGCTGCCATTGAGCAGTTTAACAAAGATGCTAGTGTCGGTACTCTATTAGGAGAAGCAATCAGTGCTCGCCTCAGTGGCGAGGAAATAGATCAAGATGCTATTTATAGTCGAGTAGTTGCTTCTTTCGAAATCCTTCGGAGTCAGTACGAAGGTATTTTAAATGATTTAGGCTTAGGGTTAGAATTTACTGATCAAAAAGGAGGGGAAATATTTTTGAGCTTAGACGAAAAAAATTATCGTGGAGCTAAGCTAGGATTGAATATAAAAGATGGAGAAAAGTTAATCAATACATTAAAGCAAGTAGAATCTTCAGCCGTTTGTTCTGATGATTTGGAAATGATTGAATTAATAGCCGGAGCCATTTCAGAACAGATTAAGAACGAGTATAACTTCGAAGATGCTGAAGATGATAGAATTCATACACTTTTTACATATTTGGGAAATATCGTAGCTGAAGTTAAAAGAGTTACTAGTGAAGGCGATAAATCTTCAATGCCATCTTCCGAAAAACTGATGGGCTACTATGAGGCTTCTCAAAGGGGGTATTTAAGAGAGTATTTAGAAGCAGAAAAAAACGCCCTTCTTCGTTTACCGTGGGGGTCAGAATCTATTTTGAGACAGGCCTCAAAACATGGCGACTATGCGCTTGAGGAACCATTCTCTCGGGTAATAAGGGTGTTACACGATATTTATAAAAATGAAAAAGCCAGGACATTCCATGGTGATTTGGTAAGGCGAGCCGCAGAATTTGCGGCAAACTTAGAAACGGATATTAACGCTTGGTTGGGGGCGAGTGATATGCCTTCTGGGACTACTGCGGACTTATCTGAAGAGCAGCTTAAATATTTAGACCAAGATGATAACTGGAGAAAATTCTCTCACAAAGAGCACTACCTAGAGCTGGTTGGAAAGTTTAGACAAAATTTAAATGAGTTTGAGCCATAGGGCTTAATTACTTTTCATGCGTCTCTGGAGCCTTCATCCCCAATACCTCGACGTTAAAGGCTTAACTGCTCTCTGGCGTGAGGGGTTATTGGCCAAACATGTTCTCGAAGGTAAAACTAAGGGGTATACGCGGCATCCGCAACTTGAGCGGTTCCGAGCCGCAACTGATCCATTGAAAGCTATTAATTGCTATTTGACCGCCGTCTATGACGAGTCATGCCGTCGCGGGTATTGTTATGATCCGACTAAGATTGATCGTCAGGCCAGCCACGAATTATTAACGGTTACCCAGGGTCAACTCGACTACGAATTTAAGCATTTGCTCTCGAAATTAGAGACTCGGGACCCTCAGCGGTTTCAGGAACTCCAAAAGCGATCTGATATCCAATCTCACCCTTTATTTACGGTCGTTTCGGGTCCAATTGCCGACTGGGAACGCCCGTCGAATCTTACTTGACACCAAGGCGGTTTTTTTCTATACTGTATAGGTATTAACTGATTATCTATTGTATGCCAGTCATTGCAGCCGTGGCCGATCTGAAGCCAGGATCAACAGTTCGTGTCCACCTCCATATCAAAGAAAAAAACACCAAAGGCGAAGAAAAGCAGCGCATTCAGGTGTTTGAAGGAATTATCCTCGCGCACAAGGGTGGCGCTGGCAAATCAGCCACGATCACCGTTCGCAAAATCGCTTCTGGCGGTATTGGCGTCGAGCGTATCTTCCCTATCCACTCACCAGCGATCGCCAAGATCGAGGTGACCAAGACCGCTTCAGTTCGACGGTCAAAGCTCTATTACCTCCGAACTTACAAGAAAAAGCTCAAAGAAAAAGTCGTCGCGTAATCGCGGCGGCTTTTATGCGGACGTGGTGGAATGGTAGACACGCAAGCTTGAGGGGCTTGTCCTCGCAAGAGGGTGGGAGTTCAAGTCTCCCCGTCCGCACATGGAAGGCTCGCACGCTTAGCTCAGCTGGTTAGAGCATCTCGTTTACACCGAGAGGGTCGGGGGTTCGAATCCCTCAGCGTGCACTGTATGTTTTTATTACAAATCTTAGTTGGTCTCATTGGTGTCGCTGTCGGTGTGTTAATGGTTTGGAAGCCATGGAAGTTCTTGGAATTGATTGGTGAACAGGCTTGGATGGAAAAAGCTTTTGGCGCCGGTCACGGTACCACCGGCTACCAAGCGCTTGGCTTGATCATTATCGTCATTTCATTTATTGTTATGACTGGGATGATTCAAGGATTAATTGGAGCGATCTTTAATCCATTACTGGGAGGACTGACGTAAGTTTTAAATTAGTATGGGCCCTTAGCTCATCTGGTAGAGCACCTGCTTTGCAAGCAGGGGGTGGCAGGTTCGAGTCCTGTAGGGTCCACATTTCAGTCTGTTGTAGGGGCGGTTCGCGAACCGCCCGCATCAACATTATTCGTACAAAAGCAACGGCTAGCCGTTGCTTTTGTTATTCTTTAGCCAATTTGACGTCACCTATACATAGGAGTAGGCTTACAAGCAAAGAGAGTTCGCTCTCTGTCGGGACTAATTCATCACGTATCTATATGAATCCATATATCGATACTGTAGATCGGAGCAATAATGCCTTTTTTGGTACGCTTGCCGGTCTCTGGTATGAGTTTGTATCGTATTTGCCACAGCTGGTCGGTGCTTTGATTATTTTAGTTGTTGGCATTATCGTGGCGATGGCATTAGCGTCACTCGTCCGTCAAGCAATTCGCTTGAGTCGTCTTGATCTGTTGACTGACCGCACGGGTGCTAATAAGTTATTTGCCGATGCTGGTATGCCGTTTAGTCTTTCTGGATTGATCGCGTGGGTGATTAAATGGTTTTTTATTGTTGTCGTGCTGATCGCCGTGGCTGATATCCTTGGCTGGACTCAAGTCACAACGTTCTTAAACCAGATCGCGCTCTACATTCCAAATGTGATTGTGGCGATTGTAATCCTAGCAATTGGGTTTGTTGCTGGTCACTTTGTTTCACAAGTGGTTTCTCGATCAGTGGTCGCTTCGCATTCATTGTCTAATGAATTAGCAGGCGTGCTATCTGCAGTCGCTAAATGGGCAATTGTTGTCTTTGCAATTTTGGCCGCGCTGACACAGCTTGGAATTGCCACCCGCTTGATTGAAATTATGTTCGGTGGCTTAGTGCTCGCGCTCGCCTTAGCCTTTGGTCTGGGCGGTCGTGAACACGCTGCGCGTTGGTTAAGTAAGTTGGAAAACATGGATATGTCGAAGATTGGTCCCGCATCGGAACCAAAACCAATGGCGCCAACACCAGCTCATGACAATCAAAATCAACAACCGCCATCAGTAATGTAAGTACAGATTATAAAACACTCATCATTGAATGATGAGTGTTTTGTTTTGCAAAAAAATATTTTTTCGCATCACGCACTACAACAAATTATTTTTTTACTGTACAATTAATTTGTTGACCTGTGGAAAACTATTTGTTGCAAAACTTTTTTGTGTTATAATGCTTTCACAAGGTGATAAATAATTTTTGAAAAATATTTGCGTGTTACCACAAAAAATATTTTTTAGAAAACCATAACTAGAAAGGCAGGTGATACTCATGCCAGCAAAGAAACGTAAAGTAGCTAAGAAAGCTGCTCCTAAGCGTAAAGCCGCTAAGAAGACTGCGAAGCGCAAGACTGTTAAAAAGACCGCCAAGCGCAAGACCGCAAAACGCAAGACTTCAAAGAAGCGATAAGAACTTTCTCAAACAAAAAATCCTCGTAAGAGGATTTTTTGTTTTGTTTCTTTTTATACTAAGCTGACAGAACGTATGCGAGTACATCAAACCGCTCATCATGCAATTCGATCATATCATACTCTGGTCTTTGAATTAGAGTCAGGTTGTTGGGGTATTTACCCAAATACTCAGTTTTGAAGGTGTTGTAATCAGTTTCAAAATCGTTGCAACCGACTTGCGGGCGCGCTGTGTCTGGCTTTCGTATCCTGAGATGAATGATTTGATTTCCTTCTGTTTCAATTGGATTATCTAGCGTAATTCGCGGACCATTATTATAGTTGTAGGGTTTTCCCAGTTTCTCAAGTATTTCGCTTAATGCTGTAAACTCTTCAGGTGAATGAGAGAAAACGGTTACCGATGTAATCGGGAAGTCTTTTCCGATGATTTCTCGAGACATGCTTGAAGTCTTGGAAGCGATATACTTTACTGCCTCAACTAACTCTGTTTGATTTTCAATTACTTTAGCCATGTTGGTGTTTACACCTCTTTAAGTTTCTCAATCACTCTCGGGATCTTTTTAAAGTCTTTAAGTAAGACCTCGCGCATGCTGCCGTTGTATAACGCCGCTGCTGGATGGTAGAGTGCGTAGACATTAACTTTGCCCATTCCCGGTACGACACGTCGTAAGACTGTGCCATGCACTTCTGAGATCTTTTGATCAGGGATTAATGCCGATAATGAATGTCGACCGAGGGTAATTACTAGCTTTGGGTTGATTAACGTAATTTGCGCCGCGAGCCACGGCCAAAACTCAGCAATCTCTTCTGGTAAGGGATCCCGATTATCTGGTGGTCGACATTTTACAATATTAGTAATGAAAACATCCGACCGTTCAAGGTTGATTGCTGCCAACATCTCATTAAGAAATTTCCCCGCCGCTCCTACAAATGGTTTGCCCGACTCATCTTCTTTCTTGCCCGGTGCTTCACCGATGAACATTAATTCAGCTGTTGCGGAACCATCGCCCGGCACTACATTTGTGGCCGTCTTTAAGAGCGGTGACTTCAATTGAGCGAGGAATCGGTCATTGAGTTCTTGCAAGGCTGCTTGTTGGTCATTCATATGGCTCAGTTTATCATGAAGTAGTCCTAAGCAAAAGAATAAACAAAAACATCCACCGTAAAGGTGGATGTTTTGATGTTAGTTACAGTGTTCCCGCGGCGTCCTACTTTCCCCATTGAAGAGTATCATCGGTGCTGAAGGGCTTAACTGCTGAGTTCGAGATGGGATCAGGTGTGACCCCTTCGCTAGAACCACGGAAACACTGTAACCAACTTATAGATTTGATTTTCAAATCACTGATAATTGAATCGGGTTAGATAAGGCAATTGAACACTATTCTTGTGATTAAACACAATGACCATTAGTATGGCTTGGCTTAATACATTGCTGTACTTATACCTACCACCTATCAAACTCCTCGTCTCGGAGTGGTCTAGGAAATCTAATCTTGAAGACGGCTTCACGCTTATATGCTTTCAGCGTTTATCCTAACCGAATATCGCTACCCTGCGGTGCCCTTGGTAGGACAGCAGGTACACGAGAGATTCGTCATTTCCGGTCCTCTCGTACTAGGAAATGTCCTTCTCAAATTTCAACGCCCATGGTAGATAGGAGACCGAACTGTCTCACGACGTTCTGAACCCAGCTCGCGTGCCCTTTTAATTGGCGAACAGCCAAACCCTTGGGACCTTCTTCAGCCCCAGGATAGGACGAGCCGACATCGAGGTGCC
>JAGONZ010000066.1 GCA_017992755.1 Candidatus Buchananbacteria bacterium
TAAAATTGAGAAAATCGAAGGGGAAGTCGGGGACAGCGTTAAGCTCAAAACCCTTCTGACCGCCGATGGTGACAAGGTTACTGTTGGCACACCAGACGTTGGTGAGCTCACCGCAACGATTGTGCGCCACGCCCGCGCCCGCAAGGTCACCGGCACCAAGTACAAGCCAAAGACTCGCCAAAGCAAAACCTTCGGCCATCGTCAGCATTTCACCGAAGTTGAAATCGGCACGATTTAAAAGCAAAGAAAAACACGATCCATTACGGGTCGTGTTTGTTTTCCTCTCCTGAGGTAGGAGAGGTGTTATGTGTGAGGTAAAAACATCTACATCTGCCGCCGTTCCCGTAGCGCATTCTCCAGCGTCACCTCATCCGCATACTCCACATCAGCACCCATCGGCAAGCCGCGGGCTAAGCGTGATACCTTTATCTGAGCATCAACGGTTCGCTTAGAATTAATCTGCTCAACCGCTTTTTTAATATACAGCGCTGTTGTTTCGCCGGGCATATCAGGATTAAGAGCTAGAATGACTTCGCGAATGGTTTCAGTTTGTAAACGCTGTAATAGCTCAGCAATTCCAACTTCTTCCGGGCCCTGATCTTCAAGGGCATTAATGGCGCCACGGAGCAAAAAATATAACCCTTCATATGAATGAGTTTTTTCGAGGGCTTCAAGATCTTGTTGCTTGGCAATAATACACAGCAGTTCGTTGGTGCGTCTAACGTCACCACAAATATTACATGGGTCAGTTTCGGCGAGTATGCGACAGCGATTGCAACGCACAACATTAGCGCTAATATCACGAATGGCGCCGGCTAATCGTTCGCGCGTATCTGGTGATTGATATAACAGATGAAAGGCGATTCGTGCAGCAGCTTTGGGGCCAATACCGGGAAGGCGAGCCAGTGAATCGATTACTTGTTGAATGTTTTTTGGATAGGGCATTTGATAACTATACTATGCTGACGGGTAATTTCAAAATCTACTGAATTTGCAAGTTGCCAAAATATATTTGACAAAATTGAATAATCTTGATATACTAGTTTCAGGCATGCTCAAACGAGCACAACTGGAGGAATGCCTCATGAAAAGCCCCAAGCGTCCCGAGATTTGGGATGGCCAGCCCCATCCCAACGTCGACCCGGATCCCGTGGAGACGAGAGACCCAACAACACCAACGGAGTGCATGAACGCCATTTTGGACGACTAACGTTCAGGCTTCACGTATCATCCCAATCTGAGCCCTTCCCCCTGGAGGGCTCTTTTATTTGACTTCCTACCATTCGTGATTTATTATAAAAAAGCGCTGTGACTGCCAAATGGTCACGGTGGCACCTCCCGCCGGCTGCGCAAGGTCCAAGATGGGTAAACACATGGATGCGCGCCAAATTTCCGGTTAAGAGCTGTACTGGGCTCAAAACCACCTGCGGTCCTCGCAGGCTATACGCGCCAAGCGACCTTGCCCCGGCGGGAGGCCTTCAACTATTTGTTCTTTGTAATAGAATTTCAGTAATCCTCTCAGCGCCCCAACACCGTCAAATGGTTGCCTTGTAGCCAGGCAAATACATTTACGGTGTTGGGGTCTTTTTTATAAAAATATATTGACTCTAACCAAATTCTATAGTATGTTAATTATCGTCAATTCGACAAACAGGAGGAATTGCCCATGTAACCAATGAGGTCGCGTAGCCTCGAACTTACGCGCCAAGTCTACTGTTAGCAAATGTTTAACAGTTTAGACAATTTAAAAAAGAGCCCCAGCGCGCCACAAAGGCTGCTCGGGCTCTTTTCAATTAGTAGTAAATCGTTTTCGCGATTAGCTCATTTTCGGTAAATCGAGGCCACCCATAGCTTGCATTTTCTGAGCCATCACCCGCTGCACTTTTTTAATTGCGTCATTGGTCGCATCTTTCACCGCCGCTTCGAGTTTGGCTTTATCTGTAAGCATGTCTTGAGCAACCATCACCGACAGAACTTCTTGGTTACCGTTCATTGTCATTTCAACTTTACCCCAAGCGCCACTGCCCGTGACTGATTCTGAAGCTAACGCTTTTTTTATTTGGTTAGCCTGGGTGCGGAGGTCGTTGATGTGTTTGATTTTGGAAAACATAGTATTTGACTTTATCAATATTTAAATTATTAATACTGTGATCGCTGCTCTAGATTATGGAAGCTTACCAAATCTTCATTAAAAAACAACTTCACGACACCGGTCGGACCGTTACGATGTTTAGCGATGTGGATTTCTGCTAAGTGGCGTTCTTCTTCGGTAAGCGAATTAATATCGTACCCACGATCAGCAGCTTTGCGATAAATAAACATAACAACGTCAGCGTCTTGTTCGATTGATCCCGATTCACGCAAATGAGAGAGTTTCGGAATCGCCGGATGAGTCGCTTCCACAGCACGGGATAGCTGTGACAGGGCAAGAACGGGGATATTAAGCTCACGAGCAATACCCTTGAGCGAACGTGAGATTTCAGCAATTTCCTGAACACGATTATCACTTGATGATTTGCCGGTACCTTCCATCAACTGTAAGTAATCAATAATGATCAGATCAAGTCCGTGTTCCATTTGCAAGCGCCGCGCTTTGGTGCGCAATTCCATGACGTTGGTGTTGGCAAAGTCATCGATGAACAAACGACATTCAGCGAGCACGCCCATAGCGGCACCGATCTTTGGAAAATCATCACTACCTTCAGACAAACTGCCAGTACGCATTTTCCATAAACCAACGCCCGCTTCGGCACAGACCATACGATCAACAAGCTGCTCCTTGGACATTTCCAATGAGAAGATACCCACAGCTTTCTTGTACTTAGTTGCCACGTTGCGGGCAATATCGAGTGCAAACGACGTCTTACCAACTGAAGGACGAGCGGCTAGAATTACTAAATCCGAACGCTGCAAGCCGGCTAATAACTTATCAAGATCGGTAAAACCCGTTGGGAGACCGCGTAATTTGCCTTTTTCACGATGTAGTTCATCAATACGATCAAAGGCATCTGAAAGGACATCACGAATGT
>JAGONZ010000067.1 GCA_017992755.1 Candidatus Buchananbacteria bacterium
GCCTGGCAGAAGTTGTATGACTTACTCTTCATTGCTTTATTCTTTGCGTTGGTTTGGTTTGTGACGACTTCATTGCCTCGGGTTGATGTTTTAGTGCGGTCACTGAGTGTTCTAGATATTGCTGTGCTGGTCTTTGCGGTGATGCGCCTGGTTCAGCTCGTAGCTTATGATAATGTCATGCAGTGGTTCCGTGACGCCTTTTTAAATATTCGAATCAAGCGCCTTGGAGCCCAGGCAGATATTGATCGCAAAATGCCAGCGGCCGGTTTGCGGCGCGAGGCCGCAGTGCTCGTGAGCTGTCCTTGGTGCTTATCGATGTGGTTGTCACTGGGAACATTTTACGCCTGGTTTGCGTGGCCACAAACGCACGTCCTTATTTACATTTTGGCCCTTTCCGGCGTCGGAACACTAGTATATCTCGGTCTCAAGCGAATTGAACATTCAAGTTCTCAGAAGTAGTCGCCCTGATTATGAATCATATACTGCGACACGTTTTTTCTCGACGCTACGAAGATTTGTTGATTAATGTTCTTAGGATCACGATCGCGGTGATCTTTATTTGGTTCGGGGGACTGAAGATCCTTGGCTATAATCCGGTATTTGATTTGGTGCACAACTCAATGATGCCTTTTTTGGCAACGGGTTATGGGTTAATTGGATTGGGAGTATTTGAAGTTATTATCGGCGCGCTGCTTTTGAGCAATCGCTTGTTGCTGCCAACGCATGTATTGTTATTACTGCATTTGCTCGGCACTTTTTCGACATTTATTTTTGGGTGGCATGTTGTCTTTGATCCGCAATTTCCAATTTTATCTTTGAGCGGCGAGTTTGTAATTAAAAATATGACCCTGGTCGTGGCTGGCTTGGTAGTGTTGGTATATGAATCGCGAAAGCGCCAGGGGTTTGGGGCTAAAGTTGCAAAATTAAAAAAGAAAATTTCAAAGTAGGCGGTGTTACTTGGAGGATTGACTCAGGCGTTCGACTTTGCTAAGGTAGTGGAACAACAAAGGAGGTCGTGATGATCACATCAGGAATTCGCGATAAACGTCACAAAGAACTAATTTTCGTAGGCCAAGGGATTGGGGAGGTTGCCCATAAGGTGCGCTGCCAACTCTTGGAACTTACCCTGAAGACGAAAGTGACCAATGTCATCATCGAAGCTAATGCAATAAGATTGCAGAGCGATTATGTCACGCTGGGCTGGGAGCTACGACCGCAGGTTGAAGCTATACTGGAGCAGGGATAAGGCGTCTACGGACGCCTTTTATTATTTAAACTTGTGCTATAATAGTATCAATATATGTCCGAACAACTCTCAGAAATTATTTTTTCCTGGCGCCATATTGCAGTCCATCGTCACGAGAAGAACCAGATGTGGTATATCGTCTCGGCGGTCGTAGTGGCGTTGGCCGTAATTTGGGCAGTGCTGCCCGGTCGGTGGTTTGGGGATAAAAACTATTTATTTGCAGTCTTTTTAGTATTGTTCTATTTGGTGGTCCTGATGCTCGAGTATCGGCCACTAGAAGAGATCGAAACCGTGATCACGCCCGATGGGATTAAATACGGGGTTAAATTTTATCGGTTTGATGAATTTGACCAATTCTATATCATCTACCAGGATGAGGGCGTTAAAAGCCTGTATTTGGAGTTTAAAAACCCGCTGCGGGGGCGATTGCCAATCCCTGTGGATAGCCAAAACCCTGTTTTGTTGCGCGAATACCTGCTCCAGCACTTAAAAGAGGATTTGGAGCGCGAGGCGGAGCCGGTTTCTGAGCGCTTGCGTCGTTGGCTTAAATTGTGATATAGTCTAAATCTCGTCCTCGTAGCTTAGCTGGATAAAGCGTTGGCTTGCGGAGCCAAAGATCGTAGGTTCGAATCCTGCCGGGGACACATTCTAAACAAAACAAGCGCCCCAGGCGCTTGTTTTGTTTGTATGTATTTTTGAAGTGAGTGCTACCGAGTAGTTCCTGGCTTTAACTTCAAGACTTTTTCAATCCTGCCAACCCGGTCTCCTAGGCTCCAGATAAACGACGGTGGCGGCCATTTTTCAATAATTGCTTCGAGGCGGTCTAATCGTTCATAGACATTTTGAAATGAGTTTGCCATCACGATAGCTAAACGATCTTCAGACCTTTCAATTTTATCATTCAAGGTTTTATACAATCGATCTTCAGACTTTCCAACTCGGTCATTAACGATTTTCTCAATGTCTTCTTTGGTGGCTAGGTGTCTCGTGGCATGTTCAAGTGCAACGGAAAGTTGTTTTTGGGTTAATGCCATAGCGGTGATTATTAATGTATTTAACAGTATAGCACGGTTGCGCGTTACGGTAAAGATGCCTATACTACATTCCAGCATTCTATGTCATTAATTACCCTCGAGACGCCGGTAACGGCGATCGATAGCGTCTCTAAAGTCATTGCCGCGCGACTGCGGCGCCTAGATATCACCACCACTGGTGAGCTGCTTTTTTATTTCCCAGCTCGCTATGAAAATTACGGCCAGCCAGTAGCCATTAAAGATCTGGAACCGGGGATGATGGCCACGGTTTCTGGAGCGATTACGCTGGTCGCCAACCGCCGGAGCCCACGTCAGCGGAAACTGTTGACCGAGGCCTTATTAACCGACGCTACTGGTTCGATTCAACTGATCTGGTTCAACCAGCCTTGGATCGGCAAGCAGCTTAAGATTGGCCAACAGTTATTTGTGTCAGGCAAAGTCCAGGGCGACATGTTTGCCACTCAATTTGTATCGCCAACGTATGAGTTGGCCAAACACGGTGCACCGCGGGCGCTGGTGCCAATATATTCATTGACTGAAGGCTTAACGAACAAGCGTCTGCAAGAATTAATCTTAGCAGTGCTTGATGAAGTAAAGGCGATCCCAGACTTTTTGCCGCCCTATATGTGCGAACAGGCCGGTTTGCTATCGCTCGATGAAGCCGTGCGGACAATTCATGATCCGAGCGATGATAAAGTGCTCGCCGCCGCGCGTTTTCGATTATCGTTTCAAGAGTTATTA
>JAGONZ010000028.1 GCA_017992755.1 Candidatus Buchananbacteria bacterium
CGGGCGGGGATTCCTACTGAGAGCACGAGTGTCGTTGAAAAGCGAAGATGGTGACTATGGTATAATGGTTATTACACCTGGTTGTGGTCCAGGTAATTCGAGTTCAATTCTCGATAGTCACCCATGAAAATTTAAGCTAAAAAGTCCCTCATTTTGAGGGACTTTTTGGTTCTAACTTGGTATACTTGCACCATATGAAAATCTTTTTAATCGAAGGCATATCAGGCACGGGCAAAACCACGATTTGTGAGGAATTAAAAAGCCGTGGCTACCAGGCGATTGAAGCTGATGAAGAAATTGCTCAATATTTAGACCCAAAAACTGGCCAACCAACGACAGAAATGATTCCAACTAATTGGTTATGGAATCAAGAAAAGTTTGATCGCATCATCGAACAATCAGCGGATGCCCCAATCTTTATTTGTGGCGATGCTATGAATAAAGAAGCTTTTAAAGATTATTTCGAAAAGATATTCACGCTGTATATTGATGATGAAACCCTTACGCACCGCCTCGCCACACGCACTAATAATAATTTTGGGAAACACCCTGATGAACTCGCGTTACAAATTGAGTGGAATCAGCATCAACGCCAATGGTCTAAGGAAAGAGGGACAGTATTAGTTGACGCCACACGACCTGTCAGTGAGGTTGTTGATGAGATCGTAGCAATAGCAAATATATAAAACAATGACCCCCAAAGATTTCACGCCTAAAGCCGCTAGGCTAGCAGCTAAAGAGAAAAGAATCCACGAATGGGTGATTGATTTTTTGGCGTCTTCTGGTGGCAACAATAATATGGTTGAGGGCATGCAGCAGCGATCAAATGGAAAAACGATTTACTGGATTGGACCCCTTAATTTTCCTTTAGCAGAGCTGGCTCGTTGCTGTGGACCTGAGAAGGATTTAGAATATCCAGAGAAAGAGAAAAAATGGACTGGCAGACTCAATAAATTAAGGCGCGCGATTAAAAAGGGTGCGCAATTACCAGTAATAATCGTTAACCCACGACCTTGGCCAATTTTGTCGATTCGTGACGGCAATCATCGCTATGGAGCGCTGCAACTCGAGCGGAAAAGGAAATATTGGACGCTGTTTTATTTTGATGATAAAAAAGATCTGCAACGATTTAAACGAAAGTACCACATATCTTCATGAAAATCCTGTTCGTTTGTCGAGGAAACGTAGGCCGCAGCCAGATGGCTGAGGTGATTTTTAAGTTGCTCAATGACAAACACGAAGTGTCATCGGCCGGGACAAAGGTTATCAGCCCAACAACAGGCGAAAGTCGGCACGGACAATTATTGAAAGATACGCGAGGCGCGGAAAATGTACTGGTTGCTTTAAAAGATAGAGGGGTTGATGTTGGAGAAAATGTCAGAACACAACTAAACCCAGAAATGGTTGAATGGGCGGATAAAATTGTGGTGATGGCGGAACCAGAAACGATCCCGGAGTATTTGGCACAATCGCCAAAGATGATCTATTGGGAAGTTAAAGACCCAAAAGGGACGACACTTGAAGAACATAAGGCGATCATGAACCAAATCGAGGAACTGATTAAGCATTTTATTCGCGAGAATTCACTGTAAGGATGAATTAGAATATCCCTTGAAATTAACCTACGATCCTGGTAGGATGCCTGTGCCTGAGTAGGTTTTGCAGAATTGAGTTGTCTTCACGGGAATACTCGAGTAACCGTTTAAGCACCTCTAAAAAAGTTCTGCCGGTCATCTGATACAGATGGCTGAAGTTTTATGAGAATGGCGGCGAAGCCTCCGGAGGCGCTCGCGCTTCCCCTGACTTGCTCTCCGACTTTCGAGCTGGTCTTGATTCTGATAGTTCGATGAAGGCCGTCGTGAGAACTTCCGGCCTGGTATGTACTCAGGTAGGCCATCCCCTTCGGGATGGCCACTTTTCTTAAAACGCACCTTAACAAGGAGGCATAAAATGGCTCGGCCAACCGCACTGGATGTGTTGTCGGCCTTGATAGGGCTGGACCGACAAATTATCGAATTAGCCTTATCAGAAACTGAGAGCTATCAGAAAATTGAGATCCCGAAACGAAACAATGGTAGGCGTATAATCCACATTCCCTCTGAGATCCTGGCACTCGTGCAAAAGTATCTACTCGAATGTCTGTATAGCTGGGAAGTTCACGATTACATGCACGGCTGTGTGATCGGTCGCTCCCCTGTATCGAATGCGGCCAAACACCTGCGTCTCAATAAAAAGGAAAATGTACGGCCAGGTACTGGGGAGCAATTTCTGTATATGACTGTCCCCCGACACGTACTAAAACTTGATTTGTCGAATGCGTTCCATGCAGTCACCAAAGATGCTGTACATCAAATGCTGACATCGGCCCTAAGCAGCACATGGGCAGCAAATCTGCACCTTAAACAAGGTGATACTGATGTTGAGAAAAAGCGCTGGGATATAATCAACCATGTTCGTAGCAACGGATATTTCGTTGAACCGCTGGCGAGCCTGATTACCCAACTCACGACAACTGAGGGGTTATTGCCACAAGGTGCTGCCACTTCCCCCTATCTTTTGAACATGGTAATTTGCGCATCTGGACTCATGGAACGTGTTGCCAAGGCCTGCAAACCACGGCGCGGACGGTTCACGGTGTATGTAGATGACATCACCATATCGACCAAAGAACCGGAGATTGGTGAAGGCTTTATTGCCGCGATGATCGAAGCCGTTGAACGAGGTGGCCGATTCACAGTCAACCCCAAAAAGACATCGCTCACCGATAGTCGTCATCGAGCTCCAGTTATTACCGGCGTCACACTGGGAACTAATGCTGATGGCACTGGACGACTCAGTATTGAACAGAGTCATCTGAATACGATTCGGCGCATCCTCTGGTGCGCAGCCAACCTCCTCGAACAAGGAATAAAGCCGGACTTCGATGAACACGGCTTCTCACTTGACCACGCCCTTGGCCATGCAGCCTGGGTTGATAATGTCTATCAGGACAAAGCGCCCCATCCACTAGTTGCCAAGCCATTGGCGCGATTCCGCAAGGCATTTCTCTGCCGAGCGCTAGGCCCACTCGGAACTCAGCTATCCTTGCCGTTCGGTGAGGAACAACCAAAACAAGGACTCCGATCATCTAACCGCCGCCAACTTCTGCAAGAACTTCTCGACCAACTTCTCGACCGACCAGTGGAGGAACGGATTCGAGCAATTGATGAATTTAACACCCAACACTAAAGGAGATGAGCGATCATCTCCTTTTTCAATTCACAATATTGTAAGCCAATAAAAAAGCCCGCGCAGTGATGACCGCGCGGGCGCAATAAACATAGTTTTCAGGGATTGAGCTCGCCCTTTTATCGTCTCATAAACAAAATGGAGCTGGAGACAAACTGGGCAACACGTTCTTCGCTGTACGCATGAACTTCCAGCTCAGAAGCCCTCTCTGGAATGGCACCCTCGACACATCTTTGATGCTCACCATAACCCACGAACACTTGCCGTTTGTCTTCGAGTAGTTCAACGAAGGGCATCAGTTCAAATGCCTCCGCCCGCCTGATCTTGAACGCCCAATATGAAGTGTGCCGCTCAAGCACCACGTCATACTCTCCGACGGTGTAGCAGTAAACCGGCATCCGATATAAGGGCCATATCAGATAACGCACCAATTGGAAGTCGTGATCTGGCACACCCTCCAAGGCTCGCTCGATAGCGTCCTCCAGTGCTTCACTTTGCCCATGGATGGGGTTATGGAGAGAAAAGGGTTGGGATTCGGAAAGTGCAGATTGAACAGACATAAACATCTCCTTTCAGATGTTTTTACCTTAAGAGTTCTTCAAGTCTTTGTTCCCACGATTGCAGAGTTTTGAAAGCCCTGCGCACCCGTGCCGAATTTTGAGTCTCATCACTGAGCGCCGCAATCAGTTCGGTCCATCGTTGCTGATCGTTGATCTCGCGCAGTAGTTGGTTGAGCTCCCGAGTGATCGGTGCAACTGCTGCCATGATATCGGCGATTGACTCCCCAGGTCGAAACCTGAGCGAGCGATCGGTGTCTTGCGTGGCTTCAATATGTCTCGTGACCCGGGACATCATCTCCTGAGCAGCACTGCTGCTTGCAAATAATTCATCCAGAATCAGTTGCCGCTCGAGAGAATTCTCGTCGGTACCGGCACGGGGCTTTGCGTAATTGCTATCAATTTGAGCTGCCGAGAGAGCCGCCCGCAGAGCCATGGCAGCAATCGAACAATCCGCAAACGGCACCGGCGCCATAATCAATTGAAAGTCTCGAGCGGATACATCCTCGACGCCAATACATATGTTGCGATTTCCTGGTCGATATATTTGGCGATCGTGCCCGCGACTATCGACCAGCTCATTGCGATACCGTTGCAGGTAATAGCGCCGCTGCTGATCAGTCAGGGCATCAAGATAGTGTCCAATGACTGTATCTAACATAAGATGTCGGCGCACATACCCACGCAATGTCCCCGCTGGATCCGGTTGAGTATTATCAAGATCTAGAAGGGTTCGCACCGGCTTGCCACTCGCCAAATCAGATAGACACTTAGCCATCACCGGCTCTTCCAATACTTCATCCGTCTCTTCATCTATTACATCATCAAAGTTTGGAAAGAGAGCAGCCTGATATGCTCGCATCGCTTGAACATGCTCAAGTGTGAAGCCGCACGCCTTGATGACATCAGCATAGCGACTGAAGCTCCGGCCACCAAATTGCAAGCCATGAAACTCATCCCAATCGATTTCTGGGTGCATCGCACGAACAAGCCTAAAAGCATCATGACTTGAGAGCTCGCTTTGTACCATTAACATTCTAAGCGTAGTCCCAATACGAGACATAGCTGTCTCATACTTAACACCTTCTTCCAAATACAACCTTTCCAACTCTTTACTCATATCCATCACGGCACCTCCAAAAACTAGGGCGTTTAATTTTAATGTTCGAAGTAACCCTATACTACAATGACTCACTGTTACTGTCAAAGCTAAAAATCTAACCAACTTGTTTGAGCTTTTAGTCGGTACTTGGTACTATTTAATAAAATTATGCGTCGTCTTATCCGAATCTTACTGTTCATCTTCTTAATTGCCGGCGCAGCACTAGCTGCTACTTTCTTGACGTTGCACCCATCCAATAATCGTCAATGGGAACCAGCGCATGCCGTGTTACCACACGTCATAATCAATGGCAATGACATTACCATTCATAACCTGCGCAGCTTTCGATACCGGACTGAAAGTGATTATGACATTAACTACCGCGATGTCTCTTTCCCGCTCACTGACATCCAAGGCGTGGATTTTGTAGTGGAACCATTTTACAATTTTAAACCGTTTGCCCATACGATGGTGTCATTCCGCTTGGCTAGTGGTGACAATATCACGATCTCGATTGAAGCCCGACGTGAGCAAGGCGAACCATGGGATGCGAAGCGCGGACTCGTTCGACAATATGAATTGATGTACATCATTGCCGATGAACCCGACGCAGTTTATTTGCGCACCAATATCCGCCATGACCAGGTCTATCTCTATCCAACCATTGCCACGCCGGAACAAGCACAAGCTTTGTTTCTAGAAATGGCTGACAACACCAACAAGCTTTACACGCACCCAGAATTTTATAATATCCTCACCAATAACTGTACCACTCGTTTAGTGGAGAATGTGAACACAATCGCCCCGAAACCAATCAAGTTTAGCTGGCGATACGTATTACCAGGTTACGCCACTTCCCTGGCGTATGACCTCGGACTGCTCGGCACCGATCATTCATTGTCTGAACTTGAAAGTCGTTCCCAGATCAACGCCAAGGCCGATGGCGTCACTGACCTGGATATGTACTCAAAGCAAATTCGCAGCAGCGCCACAAAATAACTATTTTGCAAAAACAAAACACCCACTCATTGCTGAGTGGGTGTTTCTAGTTCAAACGGCTATTAAGCGCGCTTGACGTTTACAGCGGCTGGGCCTTTTTCGCCGGCATCGTCCTTATCGAACGTTACAGCGTCGCCTTCGCGCAACTCATCGAATCGAACATCGACGAGTGAATTCATGTGGAAGAATAAATCCTTCTCCATGCCTTCGCCTGAGATGAAGCCAAAACCTTTTTCGGTAAGCTTCTTGATTACACCAGTCATTGACGTGATATAAATGATTAAAATACAAATGAAAGATGTTTAGAAAACTCGACGACTTTTCAAACCACAGCTTCTTTGTACCCAGAAGTATAGCATGCTCAATAAAATTTGTCAATACCCTGCAATTTTTCAGGACATTTTGCCTACTTATTGCTACAATATCGCCATATGCAAATCAAACAAGCCACTGCGGCCGATGAGGCCCGAATTAAAGAATTTAGCGCTGCCGAATGGCCAGCCGCCGACCTAGAGCACTTTGGCACCGCCGAAGTTGATTTTAAGCGTCGAGAATTTACTTTTGTTGCTGAAATTGATGGCCAGTTAGTTGGCTATATCGTCCTAAAAACTGATATGGGAGTTTGTAAGATTGATTCACTCATTACCAGCCAAGCGCATCGCGGTCAAGGCATTGGGAAATTACTGATGAGCCAAGCTGAAAGCCAGGCCCAAGCCGAAGACTGCCATAAGCTTCGATTGGAAACCGGAGCTGATTGGGCAGCACGAAAATTCTATGAATCATTGGGCTACACGGTTGCGGCCACACTCACCAACCATTACGCCCATAAGGATTTTGTGATCATGGAGAAGTTTTTATAAGTATGGAAGAACGCATTCAAAAAATCGAAGCCGAATTGGAACAGATCAAACAACGCAATCTGCGAGTCGCAGCTGACAAAGCCTGGGAGGTTAGTTTGTTCAGAAAGATTCTGATTGCGGTTATCACTTATATCGTGGCAGCAGTCGTTATATATCTAATTGGCGTCGATAATTTTTTATCAAGCGCATTCGTGCCTACTATTGGCTATCTTCTTTCAACTTTAACCGTACCAGTTATTAAGAAGTGGTGGCTAACTAAGAATTCATGAAGACGCCCCAAACATTCCAACAAAAGGTTTACGTGATCGCTGCTAAGATTCCGAAGGGTAAGGTTGCTACCTACGGCCAACTGGCAAAACTCGCCGGTAGCGCCGGTGCAGCGCGCGCCGTTGGGATGGCGATGAAATGCAATCCCGATATGAAGACCGTCCCCTGTCACCGTGTCGTCGCTTCAGATGGCAAACTTACAGGCTACGCTTTTGGCAACGGCGTCAGTACTAAAAAAGAAAAGTTAGTAGCTGAAGGCGTACAATTTATTAATGACCGAGTTGATTTAAAAAAATCTCTGTGGCGCAAATGAATAAACAGCAAAAACGTCCCTACTCGATTGAGCCATACAACGAACAATGGCCCATTAAATTTGAAATAATTAAAAATGAGCTAGAAGAAGTTTTTAAAGACAAGGCATTACGCATCGAACACGTTGGCAGCACCTCCGTTCCCGGTATGAAAGCTAAGCCGATGATTGATGTATTAGTGATTGTTCCTGATTTGAAAGACTTAGCGGCCGAAAAGTCACTAATGGAAGCTGGTGGTTATACTTGGCAAGAAGATTATATTGGTCCGAACACGTTGGTATTTGTTAAAACAGACAACGAAGGTAGAAAAACTGAAAATATTCATGCGTGCGAAATCGATTCGCCGAAAGTTGATCAATTTCTAGTGATTCGCGATTACTTGCGAACGCATCCCGATCAAGTAAAGGCGTACGAAGCATTAAAAGAAAATCTTTACACCCAATTTCCCGATGACTATCCCGCCTACCGCCAAGGGAAAAATGACTTTCTTGAACAACTGAAGACCAAGGCGTATCAATGGCACGCAACCTTAAACAACAACCATGACTAACCCTAATATCACCATCAGTACAAATAAGTTTGGCAAGTGCCTAATCGCCAATAAAGATATTGCAAAGGATGAGATTATTGCTGAATTTGATGGAGAAGTTTACGAAGCCGAAAAATGCACTGACTTACCCAAAGATATTGCAGATCATGCCATTCAATTTGCAGAGCACACTTGGAAAGACAGCAGCGGAATTGCAAGATACATCAACCATTCATGTGAACCAAATTGCGGCATCAAAGGTTTGTTTACGCTTGTTGCGATGAATGACATTAAGGAGGGTGAGGAACTACTTTGGGATTATGACATGACAGAAGACAGCGATTGGAGAATGGAATGTTTGTGCGGTACCCCTTCTTGTCGAAAGATCATAGGGAGTTTTTCTTTGGTCCCAAACACTGTTCGACAAAAATACAAAGGCTATATCTCTGATTGGCTAATTGAGAAATACAAACTCCAAAAATAACCTGCATATGATTACCACCATCGAAGAATTTTACCAACAAGCCGAGCGCTACGTTAATTTATTCAACGGCTTTGCAACCAAGCATCAACTGACGACCACCGCTAAAGCTGACCACATTTGCTACAAGTGTGACTCCGCAGCTTCATTTGAAGCAATTAAAAAAGTCTTTGAAGCTAACAGCGACTACATTTACCAATCGATTATTGCCGAACGGCGAATTAGCTATATCAAACTAAAACAAGGTATTGAAACTGTATTAGGCACCATTTACTTTTTGGAATTATCAGATCAAAAGCCCAACGGCAGTCAGACTAATAGCTTCGATCACATTGAAATCTATCCAACAACTATTACGTATGATGAGTTAGTCGAAAAATTAAAAACGGCCGGCGAAGCAGTGATCGAAAAGATTCGCCCGCATCACTCAACACATGACATTGATATCAGTGATGACTTCTTGCTTCGCCTCACCCACGAACCACTCGTTGAGAAGATTAAACGCGATGAGATGATTTAATTGAACACTACCACTGTTCACCCACCACGCCACAGGTGGGTGTTTTTTAAAAGAAAGCCACCTTGACGGCATCATAGAATAAGCACAAGATTAATGTATATTTAAATATTTTTTATATGGCTGAAGCTAAAGTTATTTGGGATCGCGATGTCACTCCCCCAACCTACCCAAAACTCGAACGCGATATCGAAGTTGATGTCGCGATTATTGGCGCTGGCATTACCGGCTTGCTCGTTGCGTATCAACTACGTATCAACTAATTGAAGCTGGGAAGAAAGTTGCGGTACTAGAAAAAGGTCAGTGTGGCTGGGGCGCTACCGGGGCAACCACTGCCTTCATCACCCAAGTACTCGACACCGATTTGCAGGATCTAATTCCTACTTACGGTGAAGCCAATGCCAAGCTGATTATCGAGTCGCATGGCCAGGCAATTGACCTGATCGAATCGATTGTGAAAAAAGAAACTATTGATTGTGAATTTAATCGCACTTCAAACTATTACTACGCCAATACCGAATCTGACTTTTCAGACCTTGGGGCCGAAAACCAGGCCGCGCAACAACTCGGATTGGAAACCACTCTCTCTCACGATGGAAGTATTTTGAGCTTCAACAATACAGGGTATTTGGAGATCAGAAATCAAGCCAAATTTCACCCGCTCAAGTTCCTGGTCCGCTTAAGCGAACTTATTGTCGAGCGTGGTGGCTTGATTTTTGAACACACTGAAGCGCTGAAAATTACTGAAGAACTTCGAAGCGTCACAACCGCCAATGGTACTGTCCGCGCCACCGATATTGTTGCCGCCACCTACGAACCATTTCACCAGCCACTGCGCTTATTTTTCAAAAAAGGCATGTACGAATCATTTGTTGCCACGTTAAAAATGCCCAAGGGTGTCATTCCCGAAGCGATGTACGAAGATTCGAACAATCCTTACCACTACTTCCGAGTTGACCGCTACGATGATCACGATCGGGTGATTATTGGTGGTGAAGATCACCGCCAAGATCTCCCTGTTTCTGATGACAAGAGTTTTGAATCCCTGCTCAAGTACGCACACAACGTGTTTAACCATTCGAAGTATGAGGTTGTAACCAAATGGAAGGGCCAAATCCTCGAGTCAATCGATGGCCTCGCCTACATTGGCAAGTGGGGCCATGAACACACGTACTACGCCTTTGCTTTCTCGGGTACCGGCATGACCTACGCTGCCATCAGCGCGATGATTATCCCCGACTTGATTCTCGGTCGAACCAACCCGTATACTGAACTCTATCGAGTCGATCGCCTCCCAGGAATCAAGGCATTAATAATCAAAGGTCGCGACTATTTCGGTGAATTGCTTGGCGGCGTGGTGAAAAATACCTTTACCACAACCAAAAATGATAACAACAAATAAATGCAGGTATTTCAAGCGATCGTAACAATCATGGGTGTGGTCATGTCGCTGGGCTATTACCCACAAGCGTATAAGATTTGGAAATTAAAAACCGCCGGACAAATCTCCGTGCCGGCATTTATTATCTTCTCGCTTGGCACCTTAACCTGGTTTATCTATGGGATCGTGCTGCAGGATCTGCCAATCATTATCAGCTTTGCGTTAGGCGTTGTTGGTGCGTGGTTGGTTTTAATTTTGTCACTGTGGTATCGAACTAAGCGCTAGACAATGAAACACTACATGCACTTGAACCCACAACCCTTTGCCGGGATCAAAAGTGGGGTTCAACAAATTGAATCTCGGCTTAATGATGATAAGCGTCAGCAAATTAAAGTTGGCGATGACATTGAGTTTACTGATCGTGCTAACGGAGAAACTTTTGTCGCGCAGGTAATCGAATTATTACGCCATCCAAGCTTTGAAGAACTCTTTAGTAGCCAGCCACCACAAGCATTTGGTGGTGGAACTAAACAAGAATTACTCGACGCAGTTTATAAATATTATTCACCTGAAGACGAGCAGCGCTATGGAGTTGTTGGGATTAAGCTTCAAACTTTACCGACAGCAAACCTAGATACTAAAGATCTTTAACTACACTATGTCCAATCAACTCGCAACATTTGGTGCTGGCTGCTT
>JAGONZ010000029.1 GCA_017992755.1 Candidatus Buchananbacteria bacterium
CCCCCAAGGGAATCAAGCGCACTGTCAGCAACGTCCGACCAAATACCTTCGGCCATTTGAACGATACCAGCTTCGGCCCTAGACCCAAGAGACAGATTTCTTTGATCGCCACGCCGTACTGACGCATCATGAATGCATGCCCGAGTTCGTGGACCATGATAATTGAAAAGATTAAAAGAGCAGCTACTACGATTGTCATGGGACTTCCTCCTGTTGTTTTTCCTACATGAAATCAAACAAACATTACTATCTTAAATTAGTTTTGTCAATACAGACCGTAAATAAAAGCCTTGCGAATCTATTGAGATCCGCAAGGCGCGTTATACAAAACTATAGGGGCAGTTAAGAACTCATCTGAGCAAGAATGCGCTCTGCCATTGCCGTGGTACCCACAATCGTCTGCTCGGCTCCTGGCACGATAATGTCTCCGGTACGAACACCAGACGCCAAGACTGCCCGCACGGACTTTTCGATTGCCGTTGCGCCCTGCTCCAAGCCCAGGTGCCGGAGCATCAAGGCGCCAGTCAAGATACGACCGATCGGGTTGGCGCGGTCTGTCCCCGCCAATGTCGGTGCCGTACCGGCGCCACTTTCAAACATCGCTTGGCCAGTGATGGGGTTGATGGCAGAGCTGCACATCATCCCCAAACTGCCCATGGCCGCCGCCGCACCATCAGACAAGATGTCGCCGTGTTCATTGCCGCAGGCAATAACTCCGTGCAGGGCCCGCGGTTCGAACAACAACGCATTGGCAGAATCAACCAGCTGAAACCGCAGTTCCACGTCTGGATTTTTGGCGCCGACTTCAGTAGCGATTTGCCGCCAATACACGTAGCGCGGCATAATGTTAGACTTGTCAATGCAGATGACTGGCAAGTTTTTCTGACGTGCGAGCTGGAAGATAGCATCGAAATACTGACGAACCGTTTCGCCGTTATAGTAACTCAGTTCGGAGAGCATCGGCTCTGTGCCCAAAACTTCTGACTTGAGTTTCAAGCCAATTCGCTTTCGGACATCGGAAGGAATGTAGACAATCAGATCCGACGTCCCGAAATAGCTATCCTCGAGCAGAAAGCGAACAAAGATCTGCTCAATCCCTTCAGGCGGAATCAAATCAGGACGCAATCGCGTCAACGCCGCCAATTCCGGATAATAGATGATTGGCCGGAGATTCAAGAGCAGCGACCATTCCTTGCGGATGGTCAGCAACGCTTTGGCTTCAGGCTTCATATCCGGATGCACTTTGCCAATGGTGTTGTCGAGTAAGGGATCACCGACGCCGCCGAAAAAAAGCGTGCCGATTTCAGTTGCACGACGCAGAGACTGGGCGGGCAGCGTATCACCATACAGATTATGCGCATTCCATCCCATCGGCGTCTCGACAAACTCAATGCTGGTGCCAGCTCGTACGGCACCAGCTTGAACGACCCGACATGCCTGCCGCATCATTTCTGGAGCTGAGCCATCACCCAAAACTAAAGCCACTCTAATACCCATGATCAATTCCTTCCTTAGTTGCATCAAAGAACTCATCCGAAACGTATCCTGTCGGACTTCAGGTCGTACTATATTTTAGTAGCGATTCACCGCTTCGCAGATTACAATGAGATGAATAGATTGTCAATAAATTACCTTCAACCCCATAGAGTCGACTCTGGTGACTTTTTGTGAAAAATAAAGACCTGCCGCACGTTTGTGCGCAGCAGGTAAGCTCCTATTGATACTGATTGACGACTTCGATGATCGACGAGATATCAGCCATCGCGCCGATACCTTCATCGCCACAAGCTAAGACTTTGGAGATCGGTGGTACGATCTGCAATCGCGAGTACCACCGACCTAATTGCTCGAGATGATACGCCGTTGCCGGATGCTCCCACATCATCGTATTCATGGCCGGTGCCACCACCAATGGCTTCGTGACATCCCATGCTCGCATGACACAAGTCAGCATATTATCGGCAAACCCGCCGGCTATCTTGGCGAGTGTGTTTGCTGATAGTGGCGCAATGAGCCCAACATCGGCCCAGCGCCTCATTTCGATGTGCGGCACCAGCTGCCCGCGTTGGTATTGCACCCCTGGCCACTCGTCACGATCAGTGAAACACTGTACGCCAAGCGCTTGTAATTCGGTAAAGTAACAAGCGGCATCAGTGCTGATAACCGTAACTTCGTGGCCATTGTTGCGAAGCGTCGTGATAAGCTTGGGAGTCACCGTGGTCGCAACACTACCGGTGATTCCGAGTAAGACTTTCATGGTGACGTTGTACCTCCTCGAGTAGGCGTTGGGGCAAATCTAGTCGGGCAATTGATTGTTCCTGGTCATCATGGCCAATGATATAGGCGCGATCTCGATACCATTCAAGACAGTTGGCGACAATAATATCAGCATCCGAGTGTCGGCGACTCTCCCGAGCAATTGCCAGCAGTTCTTCGTCGGACATGTCTACCTGCAACTTGAATTTGACCAGCACTCCCAGGAACCCCAGCCCGCGGATTTGATCGATAAGCTTCGGCGTCCGCTCAAGCTTGATCCACAGCTCATCATAGTCAGAGGCAATCTTACTATCACGCTTAAGTTCATATTCATCACTGGGATCATCAGTAATCAAGACGGGCCGATAATCACTGACGGCCGCTGAATGAATAATCGCGTCATAGTCGCCAGTACGCACCTCATCTGCCAAGCCCTGTTCAAGCTCTTCAAAGAGATCAAACCGCCGAACGCGAAGCGGTGGCAGAGCACCTTCAATTCGCTGAGAAGTCAATAACGTGACGTCCATACCAGCACGTGCGCAATGAGCAGCAATCTGGTATCCGGTTACTCCCTGAAAAATATTGGTAATGGCCCGCACCGCATCAATACGGACATTGGTACGACCAGCGGTAACAAGAATACGCTTTAACATGATAATAACTCCCATTTGTTGACCGTGTTGCAAGTTGTCAAAGTACCACTAGCTGGAGTATGCGCTCATAACAAATAATAGATAAGTGTTGTTCATCACCATTAAGAACATTCTGTCAAAGTTACTTTGACAATTGCGTTTATCGAGTGATATGATCTCAGTATGATTGATTTAAAAAAACAACTCACCAAACTCGGACTAACGCCCACCGAATCAGCAGTTTATCTAGCAGGCTTGAAACAGTCGGTGATCGAGGTTCAAGAACTAGTGAAAAGTACGGGAATTAAACGCCCAACTATTTACCACGCCCTGGAAACCTTGATTGAAAAAGGTTTGGTCGCAAAACACACGACCGCCGGTAAGACTCGCTACATCATGAGTCACCCACGACAGCTACAAGCATTGCTTGCGCAGTCGGCATCGCGCGTCGCCCACCAACAACAACTCGCAAACTTTTTGATTCCTCAGTTGCCAACTGGCGACCAAGAATCAGACAAGACGGTCATCGCTCAATATGATGGGATTGAGGGTGTTAAATTTGTTATTGATACAGCGCTGTATTGTAAATCTAAAAAATGGGATATTATTGCTCCCGTCAAAAACTTTTTTTCTGATTTTGATCCTAAGTACGCTCGTTATTATTTAGAAACTCGGGCGTATCGAAACATCACGACGCGATCGTTGTGGGAAAAAGCCGCCGCTCGACGCGCCCTGACTCGCGATGAAATTAAAAATCGACAGCCGCGAATCTTGCCACCGGCCATGCACGGAAAATTTAAATCGGTGGTCATCATTTTTGACCATCACGTTGCCATTATTGGATCAGTTACAGATACAACCGCCATTTTGATTACCTCTAAAGAAGTCCACGAAACTTTTGCGGCGATGTTTGAAGGACTATGGGTGGCTTCCGAAAAATATTCGGCATAATTTTTGAAAATAAAAAGCCTGCCGCACGGATGTGCGCGGCAGACAGAGTCGAATGATGATTGTTGTTACGAGTTCAGGAAAGCTTCGAGCTGGGGCAGGATTGCGTGTCCATATGACTCGCCCATATCCCAGGTTTCTTCCATGACTCCCGGATTGCGGCAAAGTCGCGTTGCTGGCACTGGTTGTGGCGGGGCAACGACGAATAATCGCGTCGGATCTGGGTGCTGATTGATAAACTCCCAGGAACGTTCCAGTCGCTGAGATCGCTCCGCAAAGCCACGGCGCAAGCCTCGGTTAATTGGAAACGCCAGGTACCGTTCGATGAGACGATGAGTCTCGACGAGTCCTGGTGGACGGTTGGCGAAAACCACAACCTTGGAAAACTGCTCCTCCCGACAAACCATTTCTACGGGCAGTGCATCAAGCGTGCCGCCATCGAGATGGAGCCGATTGTCGAGCAGTATCGGTGAGGCAAGCAACGGCAAGGCGCACGTTGCCTTACGCAAAGACTGTTGGTTGTGACGGTTCAATTCCACAAAGCGGGTTTCGGCTCGCTCGGTGCAAACCACGCCAACCTTAACCTTCACTGGTGATTGCAACACCGCTTCGATGTCGAGTTCGCGACAGCACACATCAACCAAGTAATGTACATTGGCCAAGCGACCAAACCGAAACAAATTGCGAAATCCGCAAACCTCCGGCCGCGTCAATTGGTGAAGCCACACGTCCTTAGCTTCGGTCGGTTGATTGCTGAGCCAATACAGCGCCGTCTCAACACCAGATGACGCCGCGTACACAGTATTTGCTCGTGATTGCAAAAGGTCACCAACAACTTTAAGTGCTCCCTGAGTAAATGCATTGCGCATCCCGCCACATTGAAAAACAATCGCTATATTTTGCATGACTCTCCCTTCCGTATTAAAAAAGTGCTGGCTCTAGGTTATCAGAAAATTACCGAATTGTCGAGGGTTTGTGGCTAATAACTGAATTATTTTATTAATCGCTTGACTAGTGAACAAGCGTTCACTATACTGTATCTATACCCTCAAGTGTGTGGATAACTAACGCGACTCAATATGACTTACTACCAATACGTCCAATCAATCGAAGATGAGCTCGAGGCGCTCAACCGGATTATCGACTGGAAAATTCTCCAGCGCCAGCCATACACCAGTGAGTCCAAGCGCCATCAAGATCTCCTTGGCGAATTACGACGGAGTCCGGTGCCAAAAAAGCAGTACCTCCATCATGTCTTGTCCTTCATGTTTTAATCCCCCATATGCCTAAACCATCGCAACCAGTTCCCGACGCTTCGTACCAACAAAAGCTCCAAACATTTCACCGACGCCATCGACGGTTGCCGTCATACCGCGAACTGCTCACGCTCTGGAATTATAAATCGACCAACGCCGTCAGTCGACGGATTGAAAAATTAATTGACGCCGGGGTTCTGCGACGCGATGATCAGGGAAAACTAGCTCCCGCCGAATTGTGGAGCAGTATTAAACTTCTCGGAACGGTTGCTGCCGGCTTCCCGACCACCGCCGAAGAAGACGCGGAGACTATGACGCTCGATGACTACTTAATTCACAACCGCGAAGCGAGTTACCTCCTCAAAGTCAGTGGAGATTCAATGATTGATGCCGGTATTCGCCCTGGCGACATGGTGATTGCTGAACGTGGTGCTACCCCGCAGACAGGTGACATCGTTATTGCCGAAATTGATGGCGACTGGACGATGAAGTATTACCGCCTCCGCGGCACCCGCCCCTATCTCGAAGCAGCCAACCGTCGTTATCACCGCCTGGTACCTAAACATGAACTTAAAGTGGCGGCGGTTGTTCGTGGGGTGATTAGAAAATATCAGTAGACGTTAGACGTTCAACCCCTCACATAACACCTCCCCTACCTCAGGGGAGGAATACCTATTATGAAACGTGCGATTCTCCATGTTGATGGTGATGGTTTTTTTGCCGGCTGCGAAATTGCTCTTGATCCAAAACTTCGTGATCAAGCCGTAGTTACCGGCGCTGAACGCGGCGTTGCTTCGGCCATGAATAAGAAAGCTAAAGATCTAGGCATTACTCGCGGCATGCCCATCCAGCGCGTGCGACGATTATTTCCGCAGGTCGTGGTAATTGGCTCTGAATATGATACCTATGGCTTAATCTCACAGCGTATGTACGCGATCGTCCGACGCTACACGCCGGATGTGGAAGAATACAGTATTGATGAGTGCTTCGCTGATCTCACCGGTTGGCAACGAGTACTCGGTTGTTCGTATCAGGAATTAGCCGCCAAAATTAAAAACGACTTGAAACGCGAACTTGGTACCACATTTTCAGTTGGCGTGGCCGAAACCAAATGTCTAGCTAAGCTAGCTTCTAAATATCAAAAACCCGACGGCCTAACCGTCATTGAACCGACGCTCCGTGAGCAGTACCTAGCCGCCACGCCAATTGGCAGTATTTGGGGCATTGGGTATCGCAGCGTCAAAAAGTTTCAGGAGTGGCAAATTATTACCGCCCTGGATTTTACTCAGCGCTCACCGACGTGGGTTAAGTCGCATCTAAGTCAGCCATTTTACGAGTTATGGCGGGAACTCCGCGGTGATAGTTGTTATACCTTGCACACTAATCCTGATGACACCCAAAAATCAATTCAGAAAACGCGCACTTTCATTGCAACCGCTGATAAAGACATTTTGTGGTCGCAGTTATCAAAAAATGTTGAGCGGGCATGCCTGCGTGCACGGCGACTCAACTGCGCGTCACCACGCGTGTATGTATTTTTAAAAACTCAGCAATTCAGCTACCATCACGCCGAACTCAAACTGCATTACTCAACGGCCTTGCCAGTTGATATTTTATCGCAACTTGAGCCCGTGTTTCACCAGCTATACCAACCAAATACATTATATCGCGCCACAGGCATTACGCTTGCTGATTTAGCACGCGCTGACCGACGACAGCTATCACTGTTCGATGACACCCCAGCTCATGAAGCCCAGCGCGAACTGTATACTGTTTTGGATCAGCTCACCAACAAATACGGCACCAACATTATCCACCTAGGTTCTAGTCATACTGCTATCGTCACTAGTCTACCGGGCGAATCTCGCCATTTAATTCGTGACGAAGTGACTCATAAGTTTTTGCCATTACCGATGTGGGGAGAGGTTAAATAAAAATAAAGCCGGGGTCTCCATATTCAAAGTTCCTCCCCTAGGATAGGGGAAGGCGTTATGGGAGGGGTAAAGCGTTATTATGGCGAACTTTTAAGCCCCGATGAAGTAGTGTCGCCACTAGTCGATACTGGTGCGGAATTACCAACCTGCAACGCATCCAAAAGATAATTAACGATGGCGAACGAACCAAAGATCACGATCAAACCAATGACCGCCCACGTCATCATGGTGCGACCTTTGGTGACCTTGGCTGGATCACCATATGAAGTCATCCAGGTGATGCCGCCCCAGATAAAGGCGATGAGCGCGAAAACACCTGAGAGACCAAGAACAGCCTTGATGACGTTGTTGACGACGCCGGTCACTAACGCATAACTATCGCCGGAATATGTCTTGCCGGTAATGGGATTGATCAGGGGTTTGTAGGCGCCGCGGTTGAAGGTTTGGCTGGTAGCTTTGTCTGGTTCAGTCTTCGCTGGATCTTTTGGGGGCTCATTGGCAGGGTCTTTTGGAGGTTCATTCGCAGGATCTTGTGTGGGTTCTGTTGCTGGATCAGCAGCATACGATACCGACGGTAGGTAGGACAAAAAAAATAAAGGTGTCAAAAAGATTAAAATGCAAAGAATAGGAATTTTTATGGGAAGCATTTTCATATAATTTAATTACAGTATAAACTTTCTTTGTAAATAAAGAAAGCGCCACGGGTGATAAGCCCGTAGCGCTGGTTGTTCCGATTTAGAACAGTTCGATTTTACATTCTCCTCCCTGTGGTCCAGCGTCAAAGGTGAGTTCACCCTTGCCGGAACCGTATAATGTGCGGACGTCTTTGATCACGAGCTCGCCCCCTTTAGCCGCAATGATTTTAAGCGGCGCCGAGGTCGAAACCCGATACTTCTGGTTATTCGCCGGAAAGCAGTCGGTCCGAACTTCTTCATTTGGTCCAAACTTCTTCACCACCACCTTTTTCGGCAGCGGCTCAGAGACTACCGACACGTCTTGGTATAGAGACGCGGCGTTGGTTCTCCAGCCTTCGAATATTTGCCTGCGATCGGGGTGAGTCACCAGCGACCACGCCAGCATGATTACCACCAAGGTCACTAATGGCCCACGGAACTTTTCCGGCTGCCAGGCAACCGCCAGTAGACCAAGCCAGAATAACACTTTGACTGTTGCCCACCACGTGAACTCAAAGGCTCCCCACAGAGCAGTGGCGACCAGCACGGCCACCAGGCAAACCCCAAGGAATCCTTTGCCATATTTCTTGACTTCATCCATTGTTTATCTCCCGAAACGTTTGAAGGCCAAACGAATGATCTCCCAGAGACCTTCGTTGACGAAATTACTGCTAAAGTCGGTGATGACGCCGAATCCGGTACCTTTTTCGCCATCACCCTTGATCTTGACTGAGCTGTTACGCCGACGCCGCTGGTAGTTGTTGTACCAATTACGACCAGCTTCGGTGACCTCTTCGCGAAATGCGATAAAGAAATAACCGAATGTAAGCACTGCTGAAAGCCCGAATGATTGCCACCAGGGCCACAGTGGCTGAGGTGCTTGCAGCGCCTGACTGATTGGAATCCCGGCACTTTGACTGAGCCACCGCTGTGTAGCGGATGTTGCAGTTTCCATGGCTGATGTCTCAACGTTTGCGAACACCGCTGCTTCGATCAACAGCACTGTAGTAACGAGCACGAGCAACAGCCAACGGTAGTTGTTACTACTCATAAGCTGCCCAAGCACATGCCCGTTATAACTTGCTCCTGCAGATCGAAATGAGGCTAAGAACATCACCACAGCAGCTAGTGCCGCGACGACGACTATTGTCATGCCGAATATGAACAGCAACGCCCAATCAATCAAGGCCGACGCAATGATGACCGTCAAAAACCCGACGATAAGTGATGGGGCGAAATCAATGCCCTGATTCCACTGCACGATCCGATTGAAGGCAGTGCTAAAGCTATCGGCTGAGCTGCGTACAAACTGAGCGCCGGAGATGACGATTCGCTTCTCGGCATCGGTACCCACGTAACGGTACGTGATACTAGCCCAGCGCCCAAGAATTGAGAACTGATGCACGCCATGCCCTTTGTCCAAGTTACTCAAGTAAGCGTGACTTGGAGGCTGGCCATGGACCTTGATCAGAACAGAGACATCCGCTCCGTTCTGGCCTTTATCATCCCGGGCCTGACCTTCGCCATTCTTGGTTGTCTGGATCGAGCAGGCATGTGTTCTGCCTTCGCCTTCATGATCAATTTCAATGTTGAATAGGATACCCTTGGCGACACCACTGAAGGCAACGCCGCAGAACCCACACATTGGTTGATCGCCAGGATTTTCCTTGGCGCATACGGGACACTTCCTCTTTGGAGGAGCTTTAGATGCCCCTTTTGTAGCTGCCATTCCTTCTTCCTTTCGTAACCTAGCTTTCGCTAGTTTTGTTTGATATTTTAAGGTTCACCCTTGTCCGTAAGCCTTTGCTTATCGGGCTAGCCACACAGTGACTAACACTCTATTGTAGCACAGATCGACGAATTTGTCAATAGTCAGTTAGACTAGACTTTCCTGTGCTTAAATATGCCTAAATTTAGATATTTAAATACCAATAAACCGATCCCAAAAACGATCAGGGCTAGGCTCACCAGTTGAGGTAAACGCAAACCTAGAATCTCGGGCGTTTCATCAATTCGGAGAAATTCCATCCCAAAACGGATAATTCCATAGCCAATAGCGTAGCCAGCCACGGCCACCCCTGGTTTCACCTGGCGTCTAACAAGTGTATATAGCGCCAATCCTAAAACTAAATTTAAAAAAGATTCGTAGAAAAATAACGGCTGGAAATGAGTCGCTCCAAAATACGCCTCCGGTCGATTCTCGGGCGCAATCGCAATCCCCCACCAACCACTCGTTGGTCGGCCAAATAATTCTTGATTAAAATAATTTCCCCAGCGACCGAGCGCCTGACCGAATGCTAATCCAACGACAGCCAGATCAAGCAAGCGCCACACATTATACCGACGCCAATAATTCCAAACTACTAACGTCAGCACGCCAGCAATGATCGCACCGTGAATTGCCAAGCCTCCTTCCCACACCCTAAACGCCGCCAGTGGGTCGCTGCGATAATAATCGAAATTAATTACCACTACTTCATACAGTCGCGCGCCAATGATTCCAAAGATTAACAACCACGTGGCCAAGCTGTAGCAATCATCTTTTTTAATATTAAACTTTGGTGCAGTACGCGTAATCAAATTCAAAGCTAGCAGTAAGCCAATAGCAATTAAAATCCCATACCAATACAAACGCAGTGGCCCGAATTCGAGTGCCACTGCGTTTGGGTACCACGTTTGCCAGAACATGG
>JAGONZ010000030.1 GCA_017992755.1 Candidatus Buchananbacteria bacterium
AGTATGGTGAGTCTTGGTTTGGCAACGCGTACAATTCTAATTTGTTATCGCGTGTTCGCGCCAACCAGATCCACCCACTACCAAAATGCGTCGTGGCTAATTTGGTAAATTCTTCTTTAAAAGATTCGAGTGAACCAAACTGCGCCGCGATCTCCGTTTGCAATCCCGCATCAGGTTGCAATGATGGATCCATCACCTGCCAAAACAAATTGTGATTCAAGTACCCACCGCCATGATTGCGAATCGCTTTGCGATCGGCTTCTTCAACTTGGAGCGAATCGAGTTCGTTTAATAATTCTTCGAGTGGTCGTTCTACGAGATCTGGATATTTTTCAAGCGCCGCGTTGAGTTTATCTGCATACGCTTGATGATGTTTCGTATAATGAATTTCCATCGTCTGCGCGTCGATGTGTGGTTCGAGGGCAGCGTAGTCGTAGTTGAGGGGTGGGAGTTGGTAGGGCATAAATTTTTGATTTTATACTAGTAGTTTTGGAAATTCCTTCTCTTTATTTGTCATCCCCGGTTTAGCCGGGGATCTCCTCATAATGTATTCGTTAATGATACGTAATGAGGAGATCCCCGCCGCCGCGGGGATGACAAGCGTAAAAGAGAGTGGGATGACAAACAACAGAGAAAAGGGTGTCAATTAAACGAGCCTCATAATACACAAAATTCAGGCCTAGTTGTGCCTGTATACTATCACCGACGGTGGATTGTCGCAATTCTGTCAATTTAGGCCTTATTTTCGGGTCTTCGAGCCAAGAGTAATAATCCGAGCATGGCGATCAGGGCGGTCAGAGCCATCACGGGGATCGTGATATACCCATATTCATAGACATAGCGGGCATCGCAACTGGGGCCAACGGCCGTGCAATCCAGGACATCTGAGACGCCAAATTGCAGGGCGACTTGGTAGATCGAAACGAGTAATCCAGGAATCAGAACGGCAATGGCGTAGTCAATAATTTTATATTCTTTCCGCCACAACATCATGCCCAATAAGATCACTTGCGGGTAGATAAAAATTCGCTGCCACCAACACAATACGCACGGCGCGAAGCCAGCAATTTCTGAATAGTATAAACTCAGTGCCGTTGAAATTACCGCGATAACAAAAGCCAATTGCAAACCATACTGTTGCCCCAAACGAATTATTTGTTTTCGTGTTTTAGGATATGCCAACAATAACCCAACGACAACGATGCCGATATCAGTCAGCAAGGTTCCGAGGGCTAATATTTCGTTGACAATCAACAACATAGTTATTGTGATACCTGACAACCAGTTTTCTGAGCTAATGATTGCAATGATTGCTCCCCCGTAACCCGACTGCCATCAGCAAACACCCACGTCGGATAACTTTTCACGCCAGCGTCAGTACATTCTTGCGTTTGACTGTTACCAGTGGCCGCACATTCGATGTATGGCAACAGGCGGGCGGAATTACCAAAGGCTTCTTTCTGTGCTTGGCAATGAGGACACCAATAAGCGCCATAAAACTTCGCGCCTTTATCAGCCAAACACTGCGCCAATGCATCATTTGGTGCTGGTTGTTGTTTCTGCCAAATGCGGAACCCGATGAAGGCGACGACCACTAAGACGATAGCGGCGATGATGAGGTGGTTTTGGTAGCGTTTCATAAAATTCTAAATTTTTAATCTTTTTCTTTTACCCTGTCATCCCGGGCGAACCCACTTGGTGAGACCCGGGATCCCGTCGCAGACACACGAAACTTTGAATACTCAAATCTTCTTCGTTGTTTTGTGCAATTGCCGCGGGATCCCGGATCTCCGCTTCGCTGCGTCCGGGATGACAGCGTGAGAGCGCCTTACGCCTTAGTAATATCTCTCGGATAAAAGATATCAATCGTCCAATCAATAGCAATCTTAACACGTTTACTCCAGGAATTAAACTTAAACAAATACACCGTGCGCCAGAGCCACCAACCGAGTGGGCCGCTGATCGGTACTTTCCAGATCGTGCCGGCGGCGTGCCAGTTGCCGAGTGACAACAACTCACCTTGGGAGCGATAGCGAAACGCTGGGGCTTCGCGACCAGTGATCACTGCTTTGAGCGCTCGGCCAAGCCACTTGCCTTGTCGCTCTGCTACCTGCGCCATCATCGGCAACACATGCTCGTCGTCGGTGCGCACATAACTCGCATCGCCAATCACAAACACTTGTTGGAAGCCCGGCAAGCGCAAACTGCGATCGACCACCAACCGTCCGCTCCGCTCATCAACGACAACGTCAGGTGCTAGTTTCGGAATTGCAGGCATAACGCCAGCCATCCAGAGCGTCAGGCCAGTTGGCAAAAATCCACCCACGGACAAGTTCACGCCATCATGGGTGACACTCGTCACGGCGGTGTTTAAGCGAACGTTAACCCCTAATTGCTTCAAGCGATTCAACGCTTGGTGGCGCGCTCGATCACTGAACTGGGAAATTAACTCTGGCGAATAATTGATCAAGGTGATTTCGACTTCATCGCAATTGAGATTGCGATAATACCGACGGAAACTGTCGCGGATCCACTCGGCCAATTCAGCAGCGAGCTCGACGCCAGTAGCGCCACCGCCAATAATCGCAAAGCGCAACGCGTCTTTACGTTCATCTCCTTCGAGCAGATGAGCAACTTCAAATTGTTCGATGATCCGGTTGCGAATCATAATCGCATCGCGGAGTGACTTGAGACCAAGAGTGTGTTCTTCAGCGCCGGGAATGTCAAAATAGTTGCTGGTGGCGCCGGTGGCAATTACCAAATAATCATAGTCGACCGTGGCCACTGAAGTTTTAACTTGTTGCCGGCGAAGATCAATGCTTTTGACTTCGGCTAAGTGGAGTTCGGTTGGGGTTTTATAAATCAGTTGCCGAATTGATTCAACTACTTGATGATGACCTAAACCGCCGGTGGCGACTTCGTGCAGGAGCGGAGTAAATAAAAAATAGTTCGTCCGATTAATAATCGTGATCCGAACGTGAGCTCCAAACTGTTTGCGGATGCTGTGATAGGCTGAGAGACCGCCAAAACCAGCACCGATAATTACTACATGAGGAACCGTTTTCATAAGTGTATGATATCAAATGCCCCGACGCTCGTCACTATCCAAAATATTCGCGATGCAACGTCAGATTCGTCATGGGAATCGTGGCAATAATCTCACTAATTGAGTTGGTAAATTGGATTGAGCCGCAAATATAACAATGGCCGTTATTAATGCGGGCGGGTTGCAACCACGCTGTAATATTATCGTCACTTAATCGACTTGAATAGATACTACCGGGATGAACGGGATAATAAATGATATTACAATCTTCCGCTGCCGTTGCTAGTTCATCATGATATGGTAAATCTTGTAACGTTGGTGCGCAGGCAATCACAACTACTGTTCGTGGCGTAAATTGGCGATGCGCAATATAATGCCGCAGCATCGCCATCAATGGCACCAGCCCACTCCCACCACCAATTAAAACTAAATCCCCCGCCTGTTGATACTCCCACGTAAACATTTCTAAACCTTGCGGGCCTTTAACATGAACGGTATCACCAACAACTAATTTGTGGAGTGGCGTCGATACCTGCCCGCCATCAATCAACTCAACCCCAAATTCAAGGCCATCAGTTTTTTCTGGCGACGAAGCCAATGAATAACAGCGGGACGTCTGACCGCCGTCAATAGAAATTTCATAGAATTGTCCGGCGCGATGCGGTTGATAATTTTCAATTGTAAAAGTTAGCGATTTGATTCGCGGGGTTAATTCCTTACTATCGATTAATGTTGCGCGTTCCCAATTCATAATGGAGCTATTGTAGCGTGACCGTAGAAAAACACAAAGACCGGCCTTTTCAGAACCGGCTTTGAAGGCTTATTCTATTTAATTTTTATATTAGGGAAACGCTTTTCAATGTGTTCGGTTGATATTTCTTTTTTACCTTCGTCATAATCGCGCAAAGACAGTCGGGCTTCTTCAGTCTTCTTTAATGCATTCTCTAGAGCCTGCTCAAAACTTTTAGGCTTTTTCTTTTGCCAAAAACTAAAGATATTCATAGCGCTAGTATATCAGTATATTGACGGTTATTCAAGATGATTATAATTACTACTAACAGATACACAAAGAGCCGACTCACAAGAGTCGGCTCTACTTATTTATCTTTGCAAAAGCTTGGTGTGAAATATTAATTCAAAACCCAAATCATATAATTCAAATAACTCGCAAAACTTACCCACGCGAGATACGGGATTAGCAATGCAGCTGCTGGCTTGGAGATTCGCCAAAACAAGATGCCCGTAACAGCGATCGCCAACCACAGCACGGCAATTTCAATCAAAGCCGCGCCTGGATTATGCAGGCCGAAGAACAGTAACGACCAGAGAGCATTAAGCGCTAGTTGAATACCATACACTACTAACGCGAGGCGTTTTCCTGATGTAACCTGACGCCACACCAGCCACGAAGCCACACCCATTAACACAAACAGTGTCGTCCAGACTGGAGCGAAAATCCAACTCGGCGGATTAAGCTCTGGCTTTGCCAGCGTCAGATACCACGTAGTAACACCTGACTGCGTCGCTACACCACTCAAAGCACCAATAACCACCGGAATCGCAACTGCCACCACCAAGGAGATGATATTTTTTGGTTTCATATGTATGCAGTATAGCACTATTAACGCCCAGGCACTGCATGCGTCCCCGCCACATAACCAGTCGTCCAACACAGTTGCAGCGAATACCCACCTGACGGGCGGCTAATGTGGAGCATGTCACCGGTGAGGTATAAATTTGTATACACCCGCGAGCGCATTGATTTCGTATCAACTTCTGACAGTGCCACGCCGCCATCAGTAATTACGGCGCGATCATGTCCCATTAAGCCTGTAATATTCACCGGCAACGCTTTCAATAATTGCGCCAACGTTTTGCGTTCAAGCTTGGTCACACTGTGCACTTTGGTCTCAGGATTAATCTTCGTTAGCGGCAACAGCACCGCACTCGATCCCGCCGGTACCAACCCACGAATCACATTTTTAAATACTTTATTTTTTTGGCTATCAAAAAATTCAACCAGATGCGCATCCATCGCGCCGAGATCAAGCGTTGGGTATAAATCAATCTGCGCCGTCACTGTGCCCGCTTGCAATATATCCGCGACGCGCGTCGCGGAATTGAGAATCAACGGACCCGACAAACCGAAGTGCGTACATAGAATATTTCCTTTGAGCGCGAACTGGCGTTTGCCATCCAAATAAAAACTAATTTTAATATCATTCAACGTCACGCCCGCTAATTGCTTAATCCACTTATTGGAAGCCGCAAGCGGCACAATACTTGGCAACGGCTCATGCACCGTATGACCAAGACTTTGTAACCACTTAAACCCATCTCCCGTCGAACCCGTTTCCGGATGCGACACACCGCCCGTCGCCACAATATATGAGTTCGCCGTTAAGATTTCACCTTTAACTTCAACACCGCTAATCATTCCATTGTCACCAAGTATTTGAGTTACTTTAGCCCCACGCCGAATTTCGACTTTGCCCTTGGCTAAATATTGCTCCATCACTTCGCAGACGTCAACAGCGCGCTCGCTTTTGGGAAACGCCCGGAGATTTGCTTGAACAACTATTGGCAACCCGCGTGATTCAAAAAACGTAAACGTATCGCGCATGCTAAATTGTGAAAACGCGGCGTACAGGTGGCGCTCGGCGTGACCATAATGACGGAGCAATAAATGCTCATCATCTTGGGCATTGGTAATATTGCAACGCCCGCCACCAGTAATTTTCAACTTCTCACCCAAATGAGCATTTTTTTCCAACAACAACACGCGCGCCCCAAGCTCGGCTGCCCGGCCCGCAGCCATCATCCCTGACGCTCCACCACCGACGACGATGACGTCGTAATTAGTTGTTGCTGATTGTTTCATAGTTAATGCAAGGTAATTCCTTCGCGTTTTAATCGTCGTCGTAATTCTAAATGATTTGGAATCATCCGGGCAACCGCCGCCCAGAATTTGAGTGAATGATTAAACTCGATCAAGTGACACAGCTCGTGAACGATAATGTAATCGCGCAGTTCAGGTGCCAGCACCGCAATCCGATAATTAAAACTTAACCGCCCGTCACGCGAACAACTCCCCCACCGCGACCGCTGATCGCGAATCGTAATCGCGGTCACGTTCACTTGATACACCGCATTGAAATACGCAATCCGTTCACGCGCCATGATCAATGCTTCTTTTTTGTGTTGTAAATAAGTACGACGGCGTTCAACCAATGACACTTTCGGCACCGGCGGTTGTTTCGCAATTTCGGCCTCAAGCCACGCTTGTTTTTCGGCAACAAATTTTTCAATCGCCCGCAGACTCAAACGCTTCGGCGCGGTTACCAATACCCGACCGTCAGGATAAAGCGCAAGCCGCAGGTGTCGTGAACGGGCGTAGCGACGGATGGTGTAATTCGACATCAAGGTCAATTCTATAGACAAAAACCGCCCTAGGCGGTTTTTGGATTGCGACTTTTTTCAATAAGTTTCCGTTGATCGGCAGTGGCTTGCTTCAGCACTTCCATATACACTTTCTTCTGCTCACGTGCCGGCGCCTCTCGAATAAAACGCGCAAACTCAGTGATCTTTTTTGGTTCTTTTTTGAATAGTTTAGCGAACATATATTTATTTTAAGACATCGTCTAGGGTCTGTCTAGTATACAGCTCTTTTACGTGATTGTCAATCAGGTCAATGTTGCGATAGTACCGCTGATCAGTGCCATCGATGTTTTTGACGAGCAAGTTAACCCAAATCTTACTTCCAAGATCAATTTTAAGCTGATTAACGGTTTGCCGGGCTAAAAAGTATTGTTCAATGAATTCGGTTTTGGGAATATGTCTACCTTCTTGCCGCTGTCTTTCTTTAACAAATTCCCAAGCCTGCGCGGGATCTTGATATACATACAAAACTTGAACAAACCGGCCACGCTTTAATGAACGGTCAATATTCTGCCTGGCTAATGGATACTTTGATAGCGTGCCATCAAAGATAAAACTTTGGCTATTCTTCAAGGCCTGATCATGGATCGCTGACACCAAGATTGAAACTGCACCCTGAAACAAGGCGGCATTACCGCCAGAATAGTCATCGAAATAAGACCGCAATTCATCGGGATCGATTCGTAAGGTTGAGCTGCCCCTACTAGCGAATTGAGCAATCAAATTTTTAGAAGCTTCGGTTTTTCCAGCGCCTGGTGACCCAGACATAAACACGGATACCGGCAGCGTCTCCGACGGATACTTTTCACTGTCGGCGACTTCTTTGGCAATCCGTTTTTTATTTTTCTGCGCAAACAGAATTGCAGCATCCCAGATCTTTTGCTCCGCGTCAGTCATAACTAAGCTTGTACTATTTATTCTTAATTAATTCCAACTTCGCGGTTTTAGATAATTTCTTAATCGCCGCTTCCGCCACCGATGCCGCCGAACGAGTGCGATAGCGCTTGTTGTAAACCAGTGTCACTGGCCGACGAGCGCGTGTATATTTCGCCCCACGGATTGTGGTGTTATGTTCATTCACGCGGCGCTTGATGTCAGTGGTGATGCCGGTATACAACGAATCATCGACGCATCTTAAGATATACACGTAATACATGCTAGCGATCATCATCACCCTTCCCCCACTGCCACCGCGGCCGTTCACCAAACCGGTAACAAATCCGCAGCAAGGCGGCAGTCAAAAACACTACCGGCAAAACAAACATGAAAGCGACTTCTCGTGGTGGTGCCGTCTCATCGAGAGTCAAACTAAGCGCAGCCAGGATGGCGATATAGACCGCAATTACGAGCCAACCTTGCCAGGTGGACGGATACCAGCCGTAACCATAGCGTTTGCGCTTGAACCAAATGACTTTTGTGGGATTTTCGGGATTCATAGTACCTCCTAGTATAGCACGGTCAAAATAAAAGGGCCTGAACCGAAGTTCAGGCCGCAAAGAATCAGGGCTATTGTTTGCGAGCGATCATGACTAGACTGCTGAGCTCAAGACGGCGACCAGAACGAAAGACTCTGCAGTTCTCCTCTTGAAAATCAAGAATTTGCCAATCGCCGTAATACGATCGCAATTCGTCCTCGCGATAGGTAACCCAGGTTTCCTCCGTTGCGCGGAAACGCCCGTACTCGCACTCGCCGTGCACCCGCAGCAGATGCAGGCCGCCAGGCGCTGTGGCAGCGGCAATTTTTGCCAGAAAAGGTTCGACCGCGTCTTGGGGAAAATGTTGCAGCACCTTGTTGCAAATAACGCCATTGTAAGGGCCGGGTATGGGCGTTTCAATGGCATTAGCGACACCAACCGAGAGTGGCAGGTGATGGAACCTGGCCATCTGCTGGAGCTTCCGGATAGCGACCTCTGAAATGTCGATCGCATCCACCGCGATATTGCGACTGGCCAGATAGAGACTTTCACTGCCAGTGCCAGCGCCAACATCAAGCACGCGCCCTCTAAGATTGTACTTGAACGCCCTTTTGACCATGCCATCGACGTTCTCAAGCGCATAACCCAGACTAAAGTGGACATTGCAAGCGTTATACAGCTTGTCATATTCTGCCTTGAGTGCATTCATTATCACCCCTCCCCTCTAAGGTTTCAGTTATTGTACTATGAAAAGAACACCTCACAATATACCGCATAAACCGAATTTTGTCAACACAAAACCGGCAGTTGCCTGCCGGTTTTGCATGAGCTTGAGAAATTACTTTTTTACCTCGCTAAACTTTACATCAGTCGGCACGACAAACACCGATTCATCAATCGCCCATGGTTCGCACTTATAATCATATTCCTGAGGCAACCGTTGCTTAAACAGCGCCGCAATTGATTCGGCATTGGCAGCGGTCGTGGTGGCCGTCGCCGAAGTAATTTTCGTCCCGGTCTTGGCCGTCGACATCCAGGTATAGGTATCCCGACCATCAGTCAAAAACTTCATCGTCTGCCCCTGCCCATTCGGCCCAGTCGGCAACGTCACAGCGCCACTGACTTTACCGTTAGCGACAAAGGCGGTGGCTTTCATGTTGAGGTCTTCAATTTCCAAAATACAAATCCGCGGTTCGCCAGAACTCAACACTTCTTCAATTGAAGGCGTAGTGGTGGTGGCGACAGGCGGGGTGGATGTGGCTGTTTGTTGGTCGTCGCTTGGAGCTGGGGCGTTGAGTTGGCGATTGACGTAGTAGAGGCTGCCGGCGGCGATGAGAACGATGATGAGGATTCCGAGACCGATTAATAGGGGTTTGTTTTTCATATAAACGTTAATTATTACTGGTACTGTACTACAGTTCCTCCGCAAGCTCAACTGCTTCGTCTTCATCGAGTCCTTCGTCGATTAATTCTTGAGCAGCCTCGGCAGTGTCTTCATCGATGTCGTGTTCGGACATTAGTTCTTGGAGTTCTTCGTCCATAAATTACATTATTGTCGTACATTTTGATCAAGTGTATTCCCTGCCTCGTCTCTCCAGGCGGTCCAACCATTAATTGGCGAACCTTTAATTGTTGCTGCTGCCGCACTCGGAGTTTTAAAGATAATATCTTCAGTAAATTTATACGATAGAGAGTGAGCTACATCTTCTACAAGCTTCTCCTCATGTAGAAACTGTCTACGCGCAGCATATGCCCAACCAGTAAAAGCTACTGTTTCTCGTTTCCTTGCTAGTGAGCCAGTAAGTACCTGGATCTCACCAGTGTCGAGTAAATATGCTCGAGCATCAGCACCATCTTCTGATTTCAAGTAATACATTTTATTATCTGCAATAACTGCGCGCTCTTCAAAAATGAAGTAGCCAAATGTACCCAAAATGGTTTTTACTCCTTGGAAATAGTCTTGGTTTTGGATCTGCTCAAAACTATTGAGAGCCTGCTGACTTTCATTTCGACTATTTTCAATGACGTACCGTCCAGAAGACTTTGCGGCTTCGATTGCCAATGACTCCAAATAATCTTGATTTGGTGGATCTAAGAATACAAACGCAGTGTGCCAAAAATCTTTTTCCTGATCATGAGTTAACAAACGAATTGAAAAATCTCGAGTTTTGCCAATATATACGGATGACTTTTGCTCCTCATTTTCACCAAACAGAAAGTAAATACTGTGCTTAGCGCCCTCCAGTTGATCTTTTACGGTCCGAACTGCAGTCCGAGGCACAATAAAAC
>JAGONZ010000068.1 GCA_017992755.1 Candidatus Buchananbacteria bacterium
GTATCCGCATTGTCAGATTGAGCTCGTCGATGATTATAATATTTTTAGTCCTCAAGGGTATATCGCCAGCGGCTATTTGCAACTGGTCAAACATCACATGTTCCCAATTTTGACCTATCAACAGGCGAAGAGTGATCCTGTTATTGGCCTCTTGAGCACCTTGGCAAAATTACCACTGGGACAAACGGCGGCGATTCAATTTGTGATGCGTTCAGCAAAGAAATCATGGCGGAGTTATGGGGTGCGGGTGGCGTCAGAAATGCAGCAAGGTAAAAAACTGAAAACCGCGATGAATGCCAGCGGCGCTAATCCGGTATTGAGCGCGATCGGCAAGCCAGCTGATTGGCTCGGAAATTCTAAGAAGCCTGATGTTGTCCCAGAGGCGTATCGGTTGTCGCCAATGGAAGAGCAGCAGATCAAATCAATCCAAGAAAAATCTTCGAAGGCGGGGCTTGATGTTAATATTCGTTTTATTAGCTGTGCGCCTAATGAGATCGCGGCCAAAGAAATTTTGCGCCAGATTGCTAATACCTATAGCCATTACGCCAATTATGAGTATGCAAATAGTTTTAAAGCAACACTGAAGGGGAGTGGTCGGCAATTAATTCGGAGTTTTATTTATCGTCAGTTTGATGAGAAGTTGAGCTTTGTTTTAAACACGGAAGAATTAACGTCCCTGTGGCATTTGCCAACTGAAGGCACGGAAGTCCCGCGCTTACATTGGCTGCAGGCTCGTTTGCTACCGCCACCATTGGCGATGCCGACTGAAGGGTTGTTGCTCGGCGAAAATTTATATCGTGGCCAACAGACGCTCGTGAAACTGAAAGATGCGGATCGCCGACGGCACATGTACATCGTCGGTATGACTGGTGTTGGTAAATCATACTTGATGGCCAACCTGGCGATTCAAGATATTCGTAATGGGAAGGGCGTGTGTGTTATCGACCCTCACGGTTCGTTGATTGATGACATTATGCCGTATATTCCGAAGGACCGGTTGGATGACGTGATTATTTTTGATCCGTCGGATGTTGAGCGGCCATTAGGTCTCAATATGCTGGAAGCGGGGACGCCGCAAGAAATGGATTTTGCGACTCAGGAAATGATCAATATTTTCTACAAGCTCCTCCCGGATCCAGCGATGGCGGGGCCGATGTTTGAGCATTATATGCGTAATGCGTTGTTGGCGTTGATGGCCGATCAAGACGATCCGGGCACGCTCGTTGAATTGGCGCGTATCTTTACTGATGAATCGTATCGCAAAAAGAAATTAACCTATGTCAAAGATATTTTGGTTAAAGATTTTTGGGAGCGTGAATATACGGCGTCGCAAAAAGGTTCAACGGGCGCTGATATGTTGTCGTACGTGATTTCGAAAACGGGCCGCTTTGTGGAAAACGACATGATGCGCAACATTATCGGCCAGCCGCGCTCGGGCTTTAATTTCCGCGAGGTAATGGATCAGAAAAAGATTTTGCTGATGAATTTATCGAAAGGGAAAATGGGGGAGACAAATAGTAATTTGCTCGGATTGATTGCAGTATCGAAGCTGCAAATGGCGGCCTTGTCGCGCGCTGACATGCCGGAAGACCAGCGCCATGATTTCTATTTGTACATTGATGAATTTCAAAACTTTATCACTGACAGTATTTCAACGATTTTGGCTGAAGCTCGTAAGTATAAACTTAATCTGATTATGGGCCACCAATACATCGCTCAGCTAACGCAGCACGGTGGTGATACGAAGGTACGCGATGCGGTATTTGGTAACGTCGGTACATTGGTTAGCTTTAGAATTGGCGTGGATGATAGTGAATTAATCGCCAAGCAGTTGGCGCCACAAGTGAGTGAATATGATTTGCTTAATATTGAGCGGTATAATGCCTATACTCGTTTGCTGATCGATAACACGGCTTCGGAAACGTTTAACATGCATTGCTTCCCATTGCCAACCGATGCCACGCCAGATGTTGTGCCTCATTTGCGTGAGCTTTCGAGATTGAAATATGGCCGACCACGTAATATCGTGGTGCAAGAAATTATCGAGCGGTCGAAGATTGGGCAGTTGGGGAAGCCGGTAATTCCGGAGCGCAGGTCAATAGCGAAAATTTAATTTAAAAAGTTGAAAGCCCCGGCATTGTTGCCGGGGCTTTGTTTGTGCGACTTCTCGTCGGTTAGCTCTGGGTATAGGGAGGTACTCCTGGCGCGCCTTCGAAGCGTTTTCGGATGACAATTGCCAGGCAAATAGCAACTAGATCGCGAAATATTCCAGTAGCTGAACCTGGCCCAGCTACCGGTTTGCAGAGGCGTGCAATAATTTCATCTCGTCCTACGTTGATTGTTTGTTCAAGCTTCTCGATTTCTTCAAGAACGGGCCCAAGCTCGGCGGCTGATATACCATTGAGACCTCCATTTGTGAGATCCTGCCTCACTGTTTCGATGAAAGTATCAGCAGTTCCAGGGAACGGCATCTTGCTAAATATCCGGGCGTAGCCACGTTCACCGATCAACTTATCGGTGAGATTTTCGAGATTTTGTTTCATGTAGATACTCCTCGTATGGGTTTTGATGGTATTCGAGATTTGTACAATGAGCAAATCGATACCATAGTATGTATTATAGTATTGTTATTGTCAAGTTCAAGAATAAGACCAAAAAGTCAATTGCCAGTCCTCTATCACACATACCGACCCAAAAAGTTAATAATAAAATGAAGCCCCGACATCGTTGTCGGGGCTTTGTTTGTGCGTTTCAGTTAGTGTCTGACGAATGGGACAACCCCACTT
>JAGONZ010000069.1 GCA_017992755.1 Candidatus Buchananbacteria bacterium
GGTCATCAGTTACCGCCCTCAACGTAAAGCCAGCCAGCTAATCAGCCCAATCCCAACTATCAATCGATACCAAATGAATATTCCGAAACCGTGACGCGCCAGATACTGCAATAGGAATCGAATAACCAAATAACCAGTGATCGCCGAAACTAAAAAGCCCGTGATCATAACACCAATATCGGTTCCAGTGCTAGTATTAATATCTAAGGATTTTTTAGCGGCCGCTCCCAAAATAATTGGTAATGATAATAAAAATGAAAACTGTGCGGCTTCAGCTCGCTTCAACCCCATAAATAATCCCGTGCTAATAGTCATGCCGGAACGCGACACACCAGGGATGAGAGCGAGTGCCTGAGCACAACCAAGACCGACTGCTTGCCACCAATTTAATTGTTTGATCGTGCGGTTTTTGGTAGAATACTTCTCAGCAGCCCACAACACCAGCGCAAAGACAATCAATGTTGTGGCCACGACCCAGAGTGAACGTAAATGATTTTCGATCGCTGATTCAAAGAGCACGCCAATCAACGCAGCAGGAATCGTTGCCAGTAACAATAACCAAGCCATGCGTTGATTGCTATCTTCACGGACATTCCATTTGACCAGGCTGGAGAAAAATCCACGAACAATCGCCAGGAGTTCGCGATAGAAAACGGTAATGATTGCCACTGAAGTGCCTAGATGCAACACGACGTCAAATAAGACGTCATCTGATACGTTGAAATTAAAGAGTTCATGAAAGATCAGCAAATGTCCGGAACTCGAGATCGGTAAAAATTCTGTCAAACCTTGAATCAAACCGGCTGCAGCCGCTAATAGATAATTACTTCCCATGTTAGCACTAGTTATTATTCCAATCTTAGTTGCCTTGTGTGCGCAACTGCTTAAGCTTATATTTGATGGTATCCCAAATAACGTCGGCTGGCAACCGATGATTACCAACTATGGTGGCATGCCATCATCACACACAGCCTATGTAGCGTCATTAATTACAGTGGTAGCCCTGTCTGATGGTATTAATTCGAGCGCGTTTGCGGTGGCAATCGTGTTAGCGGCCGTAGTCATTCGAGATGCCGTTGGCTTTCGACAAGAAATCGGGAAAAATGCGGTTGTTACCAATGCGCTCGCACAACAAATATTTGGTGCCAAAGCTGAACTCCTCACCGAGCAAGTTGGGCACACCATACCACAAGTAATTGTCGGCGCCCTGGTCGGTATTTGTCTCGGGATTATTTTTTACGGCTTGTGGTTTTGGCTGTAATTGACTAGGAGTATATATTCTGCTAGACTAGGGGCACCTTTCAACTACAGGAGGATTGAACTGTGTTACCATTTGCTGATTATTTCATCACCGTCGTGTTCGAAATTGATACGGAGCAAATCGAATTGTTCCGCGCCAGTTTCTTGAAGCGTTTTGACGAGCAACAAGCTCCCTTACGCAACAACACGATCGCTACCAGTAATCACGACCTATTCTTCAGGGTCCGCTGCCAAATCAATCGGCGCCGCTGGGAGGAATTCCTGGGCTTTTCTAGTGATTTTTCGACAGTGCTGACTCGGGAAGAGCATTACCTACTCACCGAGCTGCAAATTCCCGGGGATGCCGTAACCTACAAACACTACCTGGGACTACTGACCGACCACGCGTCAAATTCGATCATTTATTATTTTGCAAAGGATGGCACGTACCATCACTGCTTCTGCCGACTTGAAGCCAAGCACGAAGCGTGGCTGGAAGCCTTCTGCCAAGAACATGGCATCCAGGTCGTAGCCCCAAAAATCGCCGCCTAATCCCCCAACCTAACAATTGCTCACGCACCCGCGTGGGCTTTTTTATTTAGTTAGCAGTACAGTAAAAGTGCCCTGCGAGCCTTTTATCCTGAAGCACGAACCAACGGAAGCGCCATAAACCCTTAGAAGTATTCAACTGTTTGAGCAGCTGGGTCCCACTGCGAGTTTTGAATCTTCTTAGGGTTTATGGCGCTGGAGTAGTGCTTCAGGATAATGACTCGCGACTTTTTTGGTCACTTTTTTCTAGAAAAAAGTGACGAGTGAGATACTATGTGAATTCAAAGTCGGGGATCCCGGCTTCTCCCTGGCCGGGACGACGGGACATAAAAAGTATCGCCACGTAACACTAAACCTGACACTGCGGACAATAATGAGTCCCGCGACCGTTAAGTTTAATCTTCACCAATTGAGTTTTACATTTCTTACAACAATCACGCTGGCGGCCATACACATTCAAATATTTTACATACCCACCAGCAATCCCTTCGGCGGTCAGATAATTCCGCGCTGATGTCCCCTTCTTAAGAATTGATACGTTTAAAATTCGTTTTAAGTGATGATGTAAGGATTTAATTTCCAGATCAGAAATATCATGAGCTAGGCGCATCGGTCGGACACCTGCTGAATAGCATGATTCATCGGCATAAATATTGCCCACTCCCGCAATCAATTCCTGATCCATTAAAATCTTCTTGATATTCCGCTTAGGATATTTGCGAATAATCTCGGTAAATCCTTTGAGTGTAAACTCTTTTGATAATGGTTCAATGCCATACGCACTCGTCATTTGTTTTAATGTTTTAAGATCGACGAGACGCATCCAGCCAAATTTACGCAAGTCATTGAAGTACAAAATACTGCCGTCAGTAAAATTAATGGTGACGTGGGTATACTTATTGGGCAAATTATCGAGCCCGCCCGATTGCGGATGACCGCCAACCACTAACTC
>JAGONZ010000031.1 GCA_017992755.1 Candidatus Buchananbacteria bacterium
CAAAAAAGCTGGCCGGGGAGAGTACCGAAAGTGAAAGTGCGGAGTACGCAAGGCGGTGCGACGAACGGTACCCCACCGGCTCAGATATCGGCTAAACTCCACTCGAACCAAAAGATGCCGCCCGAAAACAAATCGGGCGGTCTTTTCATTTACAAAAAAACCTATAGACGCTACAGTACCTTAATACTATATTTATGCCAGATACCAATCAACAATCACTCGACCTTCATAAATCGCATCGCGGTAAGCTGGAGATTAAATCTAAAGTGCCTTTAGTGAGCAAAGAAGATTTAAGCTTAGCATATACACCAGGTGTCGCCGAAGTCTCGCGACAAATTGCCACTGACAAGACGAAACTTTTTGAATATACGAATGTCGGTAATACAGTGGCAGTTGTTTCTGATGGTTCAGCCGTTCTTGGACTGGGTAATATTGGACCCGAAGCCGCAATGCCGGTGATGGAAGGCAAAGCAATCCTTTTTAAAGAATTTGGGGGCGTTGATGCCTTTCCAATTTGTCTCGCCACTCAAGACACCGAAGAGATTATTAAAATTGTCACCGCCCTGGCGCCAAGTTTTGGGGGGATTAATCTCGAAGATATTTCGGCACCGCGCTGTTTTGAAATTGAGCGGCGCTTGGCAGACACTTTGAACATTCCAGTTTTTCATGATGATCAACATGGAACGGCCATTGTCGTTCTAGCTGGCTTGATCAATGCATTAAAACTAGTTAACAAGCAATTAAGCGACGTTAAAGTTATTATCACCGGCGCTGGCGCGGCAGGCAGCGCCATTGTTTCATTACTCTGGGCCGCTGGCATGCGTCATTACGCCATAATCGATTCACAAGGCGTAATTTGCTCACATCGAACCGATCTGAATAGCGCTAAATCGGAATTGATTGCTAAATATCCAACGACCACAAATTATTGCAGCGGCACTTGTCCAATCACCTCATTAACCGAAGCGATTACCGGAGCTGATATTTTAATTGGCGTGTCTGGTCCTAATACTGTATCCAAAGAAATGGTGGCCAGTATGAACAGTGACGCGATTGTGTTTGCCATGGCCAACCCAACTCCAGAAATTATGCCCGATGAAGCCAAAGCGGCAGGTGCGAGAGTCGTAGCAACTGGTAGAAGTGATTTTCCAAATCAGGTAAATAATGTCTTGGCGTTCCCTGGAATCTTTAGAGGGCTATTTGATAGTCGCGCTGTTAAGATTACAGAAAGAATGAAGCTTGCGGCCGCTGAAGCGATTGCCAAGTGCGTTGATAACCCAACACCTGAACAAATTATTCCGTCACCATTTGATCGGAATGTAGCGACGGCTGTTGCCGAGGCTGTTAAGAACGCAATATAAATTGTAGGGGCGGCACGGGAGCCGCCCGCATTTGTTTGGTGACACGCTCACACGACCCCGCTACTATTGTCATCCTTGCGAACGCGAGGATCTTACAGACGGCATATCACCAAACTCTTTTGCACACAAGATTCAATGTTTGAGTTCCTCCCCTAGGATAGGGGAGGTGTTATGTGAGGGGTCAAGCATAAAAGAATCTTCGGTGATATTAAGCGCGGGATCCCCGCCGCCGCGGGGATGACAAATAAAGAGAGGGGGTGACGGTGTGAAAATGGGATGACGTGACAAGACAGAAATGTTACAGTAACAGTACATGACCCTCAAACAACTCCTAATCTTTCTCTCAATCGCCACCACCACCTCCTGGCTCGTGTGGCTCTTTGTCGTCTTCACTATTGACCCCGCCACCAGCTCACTCTTCGGGTTTTTCTTATTCTACCTCAGCTTATTTTTTGCCCTCTACGGCTCATTCTTCTTATTAACATTTGCCTGGCGTCGGTTATTTACCAAATTTGTTTTCGAGTACACCATCGTCGGCACGTCATTTCGCCAATCATTTTTCTTTGCGGTGTTAATTATTTTAATGCTAATGCTCCAAAGCCGGGACTTCTTAACCTGGTGGAACACGGGGCTTTTAATTATCGCCTTAACGTTGATCGAATTCTTTATCCTTAGCGCCCGTCAGCGTCGCGTATAAATTGACGAAAAGTGCTAATTATCGCTATACTTGAGCCATATGCACGAGCAATTGCGCCAACTCCAAACTCAATTTGATACAGACATCGCGGGAGATCAAACCGCTGAAACTTTAGAGTCGCTCGAGATTAAATATCTTGGTCGTAAAAATGGGTTACTCACTGAGATTATGAAAGGTCTCAAGGAGGTGCCACGCGAACAAGTTGCAGAACTTGGTCAGCTTGCCAATACCGTGAAGCAACACATCGAAGCTGGACTCAAAGAACGCCAAGGTCAATTGAATGCCTCACAATCAACGATTGATATTACCGCGGCGATTGGCCAGCCAACTATTGGCCATCTACATCCAATGACAACAGCGATCGAAGAAGTGACGACGATTTTTAATCGCCTTGGCTATCACCGCACGCGCTATCCCGAAGTTGATTGGGATTATTATGCATTTGAAACCCTCAACATGCCTGGCGATCATCCAGCGCGCGATGAGTGGGAAACATTCTTCATCGATCGAGAGCCAATTTCAAGAATGGGGCAGCGCTTGCTAACGCCACACACGTCATCAGGACAAGTGCGCGAGATGGAGCAGGCAAACAAAACCAATAGCCTGCCGATTAAAATGATTAATATCTCGAAGTGTTACCGCCGGCAAATTGATGCCTCCCACACACCGATGTTTCATCAGTTTGAAGGGTTGCACATTGCGGAAGGCATCAACATTGGCCACCTCAAAGGCACACTCGACTATTTTTTCGAACAATTCTTTGGTCAAGGTCGTCGCTCACGCTTGCGACCGTATCATTTCCAATTTACCGAACCGAGTTTTGAAATTGATATTTCCTGCGGCTTCTGTGATGGCCGTGGCTGCAAACTCTGCAAACAAGGCTGGGTTGAACTTGGCGGCGCCGGCATGGTCCATCCAAACGTCTTGAAAGCCGGCAAAATTGATCCGAATAAATATTCAGGGTTCGCTTTCGGCTGGGGCGTTGAACGTACCTATCTCATGAAGTCAGCAATCAATATTGATGACCTACGGATTTTGTATAAGAATGATGTTCGGTTTTTGGAACAATTTTAAATATGCTGTATTTCAAGAAAGAACAATATAAAAAAGATATTCAAAGTTGGGCAACTCAGCAAGGATTTAAAATTTCTGATATTGACCCAAAAATTTTTGAAGTAACCGGCAATTATCAGTCTCGAGATATAAAGTTACGATTTGAATTTGTACCTTGGTATAAGGTACGTTCACATACTCAAATGGCTTGGATCCGAGGATCTGTTACTTGTTTGGTTATGATTTATATAGACAATAACTTAATCTATCCGCCAGAGGTATTTATCAACTACACCTTGAAGACAACATTAATGTCTGGTGGGCTAATGAGGTTATATCCTTATACGCTTGATCCACTAAGTATTCTTAAAATACTTAATCAATATATCGAAAAAGGAAGTTACTATCCGATATCTCCAAAATTAAATACCGCCCTAATACTTTTAGTTGCTTTCTTATTTATTATCGCAGTATTTCTAATGATATCTTCTTAGTATAATCAGAATGGACATCCAACTTTCCTACAACTGGCTGCGACAGTATCTCAAAACCGATTTGAAACCGGCTGATTTGGCGCGCGAATTATCGTTACATGGTCCGTCAGTTGAGCGACAACATTCAGTGAAGCTTGATTTTGAAAAAGTGTTTGTCGCAGAAATTACTGAACTTAAGCCGCATCCAAATGCTGACAAATTGCGCTTGGCGACTGTTAATATCGGTAAGCAAACCTTAGAGATTGTTTGCGGTGCGCCAAATATTGCTACTGGTCAGAAAGTGCCGTTGGTAATGGTCGGTGGCCGAGTAGGGGAGATGACGATTACCAAATCAGCTATTCGCGGGGTTGAAAGCAATGGCATGTTGTGCTCGCCAAAAGAATTAGGTTTAGGCGCTGATCATAGTGGAGTTTTAATTATACCTTCAACTGCCAAAGTTGGTGCGTCACTTTCAGATTTACTGGAAATGAACGACACCATCCTTGATGTCGAAGTTACTGGGAATCGCACCGATACAATGGGTGTCATTGGTCTGGCGCGTGAAGCTTCGGCAATTACTGGTGACAAATTTTTGGAGCCGAAACCAAAACTCCCAAAAGCGAGTCGAAAGCAATTACCATTGTCCGCCAAAATTGAATCTAAAAATTGCCGTCGCTATCAAGCGATTGCGATGACTGGCGTGACTGTCGGTCCTTCACCACTCTGGTTGCAACAGCGATTAATCACTGCCGGTTTGCGTCCGATTAATAACATCGTTGACGTTACCAATTATTTGGCACTCGAATACAACCAACCGTTGCACGCGTTTGATTATGAAAAGATTGGCGGCGCTAAGTTGATCATTCGCCAAGCGAAGGCCAACGAAACTCTGGAAGCTCTTGATGGTGTTACCTACAAACTTGGTGCGGACGCGATGGTCGTCGCTGATAAAGATAAGGCCTTGTTAATTGCCGGCATTATCGGTGGCCCTGAATCGGGCGTGAGCGACCAAACAACCTCGATTGTTTTGGAAGCTGCAAACTTTGATCCGCTCGCTGTTCGCAAAACTGCACGTAAGCACAACGTTCATACTGACAGTTCGAGTCGCTTCGAAAAGAATCTCCACCCACAATCAACAACCCCAGCAATCATTCGCGCCTGCGAATTAATTCATGAATTCACCGGAGCCGAAGTCGCTTCGAAATTGATCGATTTGGGTGAGAAGAATTATAAAGCTACTAAAATCAAACTTAATCCGGAACGCGTCACCAGAGCCATTGGTACGACCATTGCGGTGAGCGTCATTAAAAAGAACTTGACCAAACTTGGTTTTGAGGTTGCCGGAACGAGTGCGTTAACTGTAACTGTACCATGGTACCGCAGTTTTGATGTCCGCGAAGAACATGATCTGGTTGAAGAAATTGCGCGTTTATACGGCTATCACAATATTACTCCAACACTGCCAGCCGGCATTCCTGATTCCTACGGCGAACAGCAAAAACAATTGGCGCAGGAATACGCAATCAAGCAAACACTTAAAGGTGCCGGCTTCACCGAGACCTACAGCTATTCATTAATCAGTAGCGATCTCATTACCAAGGCTAATCTCAAACCCGAAGATCATCTCGAAGTTGCTAATCCATTGAGTGCTGAGTTTCAATATTTGCGCACGTCATTACTGCCTTCAATCTTAACTGTCATTCACGACAACGAAGGCTATCGCCGTGATTTGAAATTGTTTGAATTGAGCAATGTCTATTTACCACAAACCAAAGACTTGCCAACTGAACAGCAACGCTTGATCATTGCTATTTCCAATGACAACGCGCAACCATTAGTCACCGAATTACGCCAGACACTTGAATCCATTACCTTTGGTTTGCATTGCGCAGCGCTAACGGTTATCCCAACCAGTCTAGAGGAGGGGAATATCGTTATTGGAAATGAAGAAATTGGCACGATCAAATTAATCTCCAATCAATTGCGACAGCAGTTCGGCCTTAAAACAAATATTGCAATTGCTGACCTTAATGTCGCCGCTTTGTTAGCACAAGCCAAACCAAATCCAACAATTCAATCAGTACCAAGATTCCCAGGCATTACCCTTGATCTGTCGCTCGAACTTAACCGCGACATCACCTGGTTCCAACTTCAAAAAACGCTTGCCAACAGCAACCAACTAGCGCGCGCGTTTGAATTGATGAATGTCTATTACGGCAAACAATTAGCCGCTGACAAAAAAGTCGTCACCATCCGCCTGACGTATCGCGACGATGAACGCACACTCGAGTTAGCCGAAGCCCAAAAGATTCACACCGAAATTGCTGAGCGCCTCCAAAAGGAGTATACTGCGGTTATCCGCTAACAACCTTTTCAAATGTTTAACACCACTCAAGATATTTTTTGGTTCGCGGCTGCCATCGCCACCTTTGGTATCGGCATCACGCTAACTATTTTTCTCATCTACGCGATCTTCGTCTTGCGCGATGTAAAAATCGTCACCACCAGCGCCCGCCGCAAACTAGAAATCGTCGACCAAATTCTCACGGTCTTAAAAGCCAAAGTTGAAGTCATGGCCGCCGTGATCCCTGCGGTTACTGAAGGCGTAATTAATCTCGCTGGGTCGTTTGGAAACGGAAAGAAAAAGAAATAAACCAATTGAAATGAATTGGTAGGGGCGGCACTGGAGCCGCCCGCATAATATAAATGGTAGGGACAGGTCGCGACCTGTCCGAGTTCCTCCCCTAGGATAGGGGAGGTGTTATGTGAGGGGTAAATGTAACGAGAAGATTGCCGCGGCTACGAAGCCTCGCAATGACGAAGCATGAGCTTGCATAAAGCTCTTTTTTTGTATAACATTAGCATATTATGACTCAATCTCCCGACGAACGAAAAGATCGCCTCAAGCGACTCGAAGCCCTCAAAGAGCAGGGGATTAATCCCTATCCCGCTCATTTTGAGCGCACCCACACGCTCGCCGAAGCCCGCGAACTCAAAGTCGGCACAGTCGTCACCGTCGCTGGCCGCTTGATGAGCCGCCGCGTCATGGGTAAAATTGCCTTTTGCCATTTGCAAGACACCAGTGACAAATTACAAATCGTCTTCAAAGCTGGCGACATCCCAGAAGCCGAACTCCAATTTTTTGTTGATCATTTTGACACCGGGGATTTCATCGGCCTCACTGGTGAAATTTTCACCACTCAAAAAGGTGAGCTATCAATCTTGGTCAAAGAATATCAAATTCTTTCCAAGTCACTGTTGCCGTTGCCTGACAAGCATCATGGCCTTCAAGATGAAGATTTAAAACTGCGCAAACGGTATCTCGATTTAATCATGAATCCAGAATTGCGCGAGCTCTTTGTCCGTCGCGCCAAATTTTGGACCGCCACCCGTAACTTTTTACAACAAGCCGGATTTTTAGAAGTCGAAACGCCAGTATTAGAAACGACTACTGGCGGTGCTGATGCCGAACCGTTTGTCACACACCACAACGCGCTTGACATCGATGTCTTCCTGCGCATTTCAACTGGCGAATTGTGGCAAAAGCGTTTAATGATTGCCGGCTTTGAAAAGACCTTTGAAATTGGCCGCCAATTCCGCAACGAAGGCATGAGCCGCGAGCATTTGCAAGATTACACCCAGATGGAGTGTTACTGGGCGTACGCCAATTATCAGCAAATGATGAAGCTGACTCAGGATCTCTATCGTCATATTGCTCAAGAAGCCTACGGTACGCTCAAATTCACAATCGGCGATCACGAAGTTGATCTTGGCGCTGAATGGACGCTCATTGATTATCGCGACATCATCCTCGAAAAAATGGGGATTGATATTCTTAACGCCTCCCAAGAAGCCATTGCTGAAAAATTGATCAGTCTCAAAGTTAAGCCAGACACTCATGCATCACGTGGTCGTCTCATTGATCAACTCTGGAAACAACTGCGCCCACAAATTTCTGGTCCCGCATTTTTGATTAATCATCCAGTGGATGTCTCACCGTTAGCCAAGCGCAACCCTGAAAAACCAGAACTCGTGGAGCGCTTCCAAATCATTCTTGCCGGCTCCGAGATGGGCAACGGCTACAGCGAGCTCAACGATCCAATTGATCAAGCCGAGCGCTTTAAAGAGCAATCAAAATTGCGCGACGCCGGGGACAAAGAAGCTCAGATGCCTGACCGTGAGTTCGTTGAAGCCTTAGAGCACGGCATGCCGCCCGTGGCCGGCTTCGGATTCTCAGAGCGATTATTTTCATTCTTAGAAAATAAAACTGCTCGTGAGTGTCAGTTGTTCCCACTTGTAAAACCTAAAGAAGAATAAACCATGCGTTCATATTTAGTGCTTGTCCTAATTGCCTCAGTTGTCGTCATTTCTGGTTGTACCCCAAAAGAGTCAATGACCAACACAACCGATTCATACTATTCAACTAACGACAACGAACCAATTCCTGTTCAATCAGCGCCACAGCAACCAACTCCAGAACCAACAAACTCAACTACCACTATGCAAGAATCATCAATCGACACTTCAAAAACTTACACAGCGATCTTGAAAACCGACAAGGGCACAATTGAAGTTGCTTTGAACGCTTCAGCCACGCCGATCACGGTCAACAACTTTGTCACCCTCGCCAAGAAATCTTTTTACGACGGCACGATTTTTCACCGCGTCCTCAAAGGCTTCATGATCCAAGGCGGTGATCCAACCGGCACTGGTGCCGGCGGTCCTGGGTATAAATTTGCTGATGAACCATTTACCGGCGAATACACTCGCGGCACGATCGCGATGGCTAACGCTGGTCCCAACACCAACGGTTCACAATTCTTCATCATGCACGCCGATTATCCGTTGCCAAAAAATTACGTCATCTTTGGCAAAGTGACCAAAGGTTTAGAAGTAGTTGATGCGATTGCTACCGCGCCAGTCAAAACTGGTCCGGGCGGCGAACCATCAACGCCAGTGACGCCAGTGAAAGTAACCTCCGTTGAGATTCTCGAAAAATAATATGCTCGACAGCCGCTACATCCGCGAACACGCCGAAGAAGTTAAAGCGAACACGAAGAATCGCTTGAGTAGTGTTGATATTGATGTGTTATTAAAAGCAGATGACAAGCGGCGTGAATTAGAAACTAAGATCAATGACCTTAGAAGCCAGTTAAATAGCGGCTCGAAGTCAAAGCCGACGGGTGAGAGGATTGAAGCGATGAAGGCCTTGGGCGGCCAAATTAAGGCCTTAGAGGCCCAATTAGAGCCAGTTACCGCCAAGCACCGGGAGCTCTTGCTCCAAGTGCCGAATTTGACCCATCCAGAAGTTAAAGTCAGTTCAGATGAGGACGAAAATCCAATCGTTGAAACGTTCGGCAAGCCAACTGAATTTAAATTCGAACCGCAAGATCATGTGGCCTTGGCTGAAGCTTTAGACCTGATCGATTTCGAGCGGGGGACTAAGGTCGCTGGTGCGAAGTTTTATTATTTAAAAAATGAGCTGGTTAAGCTTGAACAAGCGTTGATCAATTACGCGCTCGATATTTGCGCGAAGCGCGGTTACACGTTGATGACGACACCAGATCTCGCCAAGCAAGAAATCTTGGAGGTTGTTGGTTTCAATCCGAGAGGGGAGTCGACACAAGTATACAACATTGAAAATTCTGATTTGAGTTTGATCGGTACCGCTGAAATTACGGTCGGTGGCTATCACATGGACGAAGTGTTTGAAGAAAAAGATTTGCCAAAAAAATACGCCGCATTGTCACACTGCTTCCGCACTGAAGCGGGGAGTTATTCAAAGTTTTCCAAAGGCATTTTCCGCGTTCACCAATTTAGCAAGGTGGAAATGTTTCAATATGTAACACCAGAGAACAGCGAAGCGGCTCATCAAGAATTATTGGCAATTGAAAAAGAAATCTTTAAAGGCTTAAAAATTCCGTTCCGCGTTGTGGATCATTGCACCGCTGACCTGGGCGCTCCAAGTTATCGCACGTACGACCTCGAAGCTTGGATGCCAGGCAAACCAAATGCCAATGGAACAAATGGTGACTGGGCCGAAATTACTTCAACTTCAAACTGTACTGATTACCAAGCTCGTGGCTTGAATATTAAATACAAGACTGAAGCTGGGGAGCGAGCGTACGTTCACATGCTCAACGGCACGGCAATTTCATTAGCACGCGCAATTATTGCAGTGCTTGAAAATAATCAGCGTGCCGATGGTAGTATTGATATTCCGAAAGTTCTACACCATTACTGTGGCTTCAAAAAAATAAAAAGGTAGGTTTCCTCCCCTGAGGCAGGGGAAGGTGTTATGGGAGGGGTAAAAGCATTTAATAACAATAATTGACCAAGTCTAATATAAAGAAGACGCTCACCAAATTACATGGTGAGCGTTTTTGACTATCTAGAAA
>JAGONZ010000001.1 GCA_017992755.1 Candidatus Buchananbacteria bacterium
AGTGGAGGCGCAAGCTTGTCTTGAAAGTGAAAAGATACTAGCTACTATGGACAGTGAAATTGGCACATAATGCTCGTTGTCTATTTTCAGCTTTCGAGCTATAGTAAAGCCATCAGAGGTAATTAGGATACGATATGTTGCGATTTATTCCTTCATTTATCCGCCTACCGCTTCCAAACGGGACATTTGTCATTGACAATGTCCCGTTTTTTTCACAGCAAATGGACCGTCAGAATTATCTGACTGAAGGCTTCCATACGTTTAATCAGGTGCATTATTGGCAGTACCGGATGAGTCCGATCGTTTGCCTGAAGATGGCGATCGCCTATTATGGGCAGAAGATTTATACTCTGCGCGAATTAATTGATTATGGAATATACATCAACGCCTATCGCGAAGACATTGGCTGGATTCATCGAGGCCTCGTTCAAATCGCCCGTCACTACGGAATCCGTGCCAGTCGGATGTCGCTTGGCGGTCATATTAATCACATTGCGCGGCATATCATGCAACATCATTTAGTCATGGCTTCGGTGGCTGGAGGTTTTGAATGGGGGAATGCTGGCCAGTTGGTGGTCGTCTTTGGGGTTAAGGTTGAAAATCACCAAGTTAGTCATTTTCTCGTCCATCACTCAGGTCCCGTGCCTGAGCGCGAATTGCCGGAGCACTGGGTCAGTCGCGAGCAGTTTTTGCAAAGCTTTTCGAAAGCGGGGAATATTATCGTTTTGGCAAAAGAGGCGGGATAATGGTACGATAGCTGGTAACATAGAATAATATCACCATGATTATGAATACGGGAAAATTATTATTAACATCCACTGGCTTATCTTCTGAAAATGTTGCTAAAGTATTTCAAAGTTTTTTTCCTAATCCTGAGACCAAGGCTGTTGCCATAGTGACAACGGCGGCAGAAGATAAGGATCAAAATAAATATTCGCAGTTGGCAAAAAAACAGTTCGAGGAAATGGGATTCGCTAGGGTAGATTTTGTTGATCTTGAAACAGAACCAGCTAAAAGTTTTTCATCTTATGCAGTTATTTACGTGTGTGGTGGAAACACGTTTAAACTACTTAAATTTGCACGAACTGCAAACTTCCAGTTATCAATCGATGATCTTCTGATGCGCAATGGGGTATATGTTGGTGTTAGTGCTGGAAGTATTATCGTTGGCCCATCAATTGATATAGCTAACGAAGTTGAGCCTGACGCAAATATTATTGGCTTGAAGGACTTTACAGGGTTTAACATTATCAATCTTATTATCCATCCACACTATTCTATAGAGGTCGATGAAGAAATAAAAAATTTTGAGAAAAAGTATGGAGTTGCCGTAGAACGTTTGAACGATCTCCAAGCTATCCTCATAGAAAACGGAGAGAAAACTATTATTGGATAAATAAAATAGGAGGCACACTTTCGTATGCCTCCATGTTAGAGTGATTTCCTAATTCTACCTACCACATCCTTAACCTTTTTTCTTTCTGAGAGTTCCAAGGCAAGTTTGTAAATGAATAGGTCAGTGGGTCTAAGGAGTTTCGCCTGCTGTTCCAATGATCGGTACCCACGAAAGTATTTCCGACTCCGCGCAAACGCGAGCCGAACCATCGAAGCTGTTACATCCGCGAGACATAGTTCTCGTTCGATAGTTGCATGTGCATCCAGCTTGTCGAGCACTAAGAGTTTTTGACTGATCTCATCAGCGCACAGTTCGATGATATTTCTCGAGAGAGATGCGGGATAGGGGGAAAGCAACTTTTTCAACCGCTCGCTGGTCTGAGTTGTGTCATGTAAAGTCTTGGCTGTAGCCAAGTCTCCACATAACGCCTCTGGCAACCAGTAGCCTGCAGCCCACGGACGATGTTGGCCGCCAAGATTCTTGCCCTGAATCCATTCTTCAACCTGTTGAACAAGGAAAGCTGCATCGCAAACTGCGACGCCGCCAGAACTTGTTTGCAGATCAAAGCGAACGCTGTCGTCGCACACAAAGAAATTCCCGTCCGGCCACCGCTTTTTCAGTGCAGACTTGATGAGGGGTGAATATGTTTCAATTCTCCCTTCGTCGCAGCCCACCAATAGATCAATCTTGCCTTTCAAGGAGTTTCTTTTTAAGCCAACCTGCAAAAGCACTTTCATGCCCTGCAACTCACGCAGAATGTGAGCCAGATCAGAGACCACACTATTATTCATAGTGCCTCCTCGCTCTGTTTCGATTCTTCAAGTTCAATGTGAACCCTCGGAAAGCCGAATGTGGATACGAGATAGTTAATGTCTGGTTCAGTTAGTGAGTTATTTCTGCGAGAGGAGAGCTTTTTGTACTCTTTTCTTCCGCGTTCCAGGCCCTTCTCAAACTTTGACACCTCTTCGGTAAATACGGCTTGCACCTTATCAGCCGAAGACCATTGATTTCCTGATATTAGAACAAACTCATCGAAAGGGATGGAAGTTTGTTGGCAAAGGATGTATGCCTCTCGAATGAGTTTTCGAAGGACGTAATTTGCCGCCTTGTTTCCAGGCCGAAGTCCTTGTGACGCCAGGAGCGTTGCCGCTTTGCCGAGATCGGCTAAGCGACACGTGATGGCTCGTTCCTTAACTTCGGAATGTTCAGTGATGGAGTCGACGACATCTTTCCAATTGGAGTTTTCATAGTCGCTTCGGCTACACTCAGCTGCAGTAACAATGCGATCAATACTTGCTCCAGAATCGGCAGCGATTATCTCTAGCGGAGACTCAAAGAGAGTGTCACCTTGAAACTCGGTAAAGACTAAGTTCCAGAGCTCCATGATTCTCTTTGTGTCTGGGTTTTCCCAGACAATTTCCGTGCGAACACCACATCGGTTCCGAGTTGGAGTTAAGGTGATATTTCTATCATCAATCACGGTCTTTACGCCGATCCTTCTCCAGATTTTTTGGGATGTCGCATCTTGCGGATGTACAGTTGCTGACAACGTGCTTGGGCTAATACTTAAACTCTGCGTCAGATACTGCCAAGCGCTTTCGATCATTACAGCTTTCACTTCGGCTTCTTTGTCCTCGTAGAGAGAAAAGTGGCCGAGCATGTCGAATGCAACATGGTGTCTTCCCGAGTAGCCAATTCTATCCCAGTTATCTGTTCTCAGACAGGTCTGCACCGAAACGACACGTCTGTTCTCAGGGATTGCTCCGTGAGAGATGGTGTCCTCGAATACGACCCCGCCCGAGATGTTGAACAAGAGTTTCGGATTTGAACTCACGATCGGAGCACTGCCTTGCCACTTAAAACCCGAGGTTCTGAAGTGGCGTTTGATCTCATCATACGACTTCATGCGGGAACTCCCATTGCTAAGTGTTTGAATACCGTCTGCCTGACGGCGTAGGTGAACTTACTCATGTCGGGGTGAGTGGTAAGCCCTAGTTGAGGATCCCAGCTGACGACGTGTGCGGGGATGCCGAGATTATCCAATATCGCTTGGGCACGCTCAGTGGTCATGGAATATGCTGACCCGTGACTACATAACTGTCGCTGACTAGGATCACAACAAGATTCCTCGCACTCGTTTCTGGCAAATGCCTGAACCGAGGTGATGCTTGGGATCTTAAGCATCCGAGTAAGCGCACACGACGACTTCAGATACACAGGAACACCAGGGAAGTGTTCTGCGCTCAAGGAGAAGATATAGTCTACAAGATCTTGAGGCAGCATTTTCACGTTGTCATTCTGAGGGATGTTTGGCATGGGGAGCTTATGAATCTCTACCAAGCCGTTCTCGATACCTTCAGTCCAGCGCAGGCCACCAGGGATGATCATGTCGATGACATCGCCGTAGTTCTTTTTGACCCACAGCATCATCATTTCGATGCGATCTCGATTGCCGCTCCACTCAGGAACAATTGGCCTCATGTACCAGGCGATAGTGGCGCCCGCTTCCTTGGCCTCTTCGGCATTCAAAAAACGGTTGTTGTGGGCAGGTTCTATCGTATCAGGGTTATCTGCCCAGCACAGTGATAGCATCAATCCTCTCGTTGCATTTGTAATGCGAGCGATGTCGAGCTTTCTTCCTTTGGGGACACCACCTTTAGTGACGATCCAGAAGGGATTTCGCAGGCCACGTTGTACAAAGGCTTCCATAATTTCGAACGTACTGTCTGTGACCGGTCCAGGGGCGAACGGTTCAGTACTCGCCGTTCCGATGCTGATGATTGTCTCATTGGCAACGAAGAAGGGATGCTGGATCAACTCACCGATGATTTGGTTCACGGTGAACTGATTGCGCCGCCTCGGTTTCTTTGGCATCGTGCCTTGGTCAGCAAGATCTTGCTTAGTGTCTTGAACATGGCAATATCTGCACTGCCATGAACATCCGATCCATAGATCGATGCTCAAGGAGCTGTTAGATACACTGACGCACGAGAGTGGATGGTTACTGTCGGGTACGAGAACTCCATAGGTGTATTCGCGCACAGAAAATTGTCGGCCCGTAGTCATCCCAAGGATTGCGGCACGAGGTTCCGAATTGGCTGCCGCGAAGTATTCCTCTTTGAGATTCATGTGTCAACTCCTTTCAAGTAGCTAATGTTGTGGGTTATTTGTTCTTCAGATGTCATGCCAATCACTATGGATGTTTTGAGTCGCAGGGCATTTTTGACGAGTAATTCAGCAGGGTGACTGGCAAGCAGCTTACCCTGACAGAAAAGACTTCTCAGAAGGACTTCCTTTTTCATCGCGAGCAAATTAGGGAGCTGATTTAGTATCCATTCCTGGTTCGGATTGAAAGGGGCTTCGATAACATCAATGTAGGGTAGAGCCTCAGCATGGATAGTGCTTAAAAAGCTATCCGGCAGAGAAATCCCTACTTTTAGAGCGATGCCTTTATTCTTCATCCCTTGCAGGTGATTAAGAATAGATACTGCCTCCGACGACCATGTAGGGAGCCAGTTATGCAGTAAAACGGTATCGACTCGTGTTCTCTTGAGTCTGTTCAGCGAGTTCTCTACGCTCTGATCAAGGTGATCGAGTGAGTAAAACTCAGAGATTGGCGCAGGAGATCCCAAGTCAGGCTTTCTAATGGCGGGAATTTTAGTCACGATAGTCGCATCTATGGGTGCGCATAAACCGAGTACAGTTTCGACACTACCTCCGCCGTAGACCGCTGCCGTATCAAAACAACGAATACCGGACTCGAGAGCGAAAAGTAGCAGTGATTCGATTTGAGCCGAGGATAGATTTTTAAACTGTCCTCCTAGTTGCCACGTACCGAAGTATAACCGTTCAAACCATTCCATGGTTTTCTCCTTTCATTAAGTTGTAAACGAACATCCAATTAAAATTGTTCCTGGAATAAAAGTACAATAAAAACAGTTTTATGTCAATAAAAGTAGCTTCAATATTTGTGTGTACTAAAGCGGGGAATATTATCGTTTTGGCAAAACAGGCGGGATAATGACACGGAATCATTGACCCAAAGCTAATTATGTGCTAGTTTAGGGCTACGAAAGGAGTTGTTACATGAACATTTTAAAACCACGTTTCCGACGGACACTGCTCAAGCAAAGGCCAGGCCAGATTGAAGATCAATTCCATGATTTGGTTACGGTTGTTACCCAAGATGCCACGAGTCGCACCGTATTGATGGTGGCTTTCACAGATGAGGCTGGCTACCTCGAGACAATCCGTACCAAACGCGCCGTTTACTATTCGACTTCTCGCCATGAACGCTGGTGCAAAGGTGAGACCAGCGGCGATTATCAATATGTCGTTGACGTCTTGATTGATTGCGACGGCGACGCGCTCATTTATCTGGTAGAGCAGCAAGGTGAAGGCGCCTGTCATACGAAGGCCGACAGCTGCTTTTACCGAAACGTCAACGGCGGAATGTTGATGCTGGCTCCGGGCGCCACGTCCAAAGATGACCTTGAAACAATCGAAATCTAAATCTAAACCAGTCTAAACTAAAAGCCTCCTGAACGTTCAGGAGGCTTTCTTTTTCTAGTTAGGCACCAAGATGTGAAATATCATTAATCTGGCGAAAGCTAGTGAGTAATGGTATGATGCCAAAACCCACCTATGTTTAATTTCCTGAAAAAGAAGGTAGTAATTCCTGACGGAACGTACCTCATTGAAAACGTTCCTTTTTTCTCGCAACAGCTTACTGAGCAGACGTATGTGCAGGAAGGATTTGCATCGCTCGAAGAAGCTAACTATTGGGCGCCTCGGATTTGTGGGTTGGTGTGTCTGAAAGAGGTTATTAACTTTTATACTCAGCAAACGATTCCATCGAAACAATTATTAGATTACGGTTTGAGTATCAATGCATATCGCGAGGATGTTGGTTGGATTCATTCGGGCTTGGTAGCGATTGCCAATCATTATGGAATTAATGGTAAACCGCAATCGATTAAAAAGAATCTGGAAGAGCTTGTTCCGCACTTACAAAAACAAAACCTGATTGTGGCCTCAATTGGTGCTGGTTTTAAATTTGGTCGTGGTGGGCATTTAGTGGTTGTATATGGCGCAGTGGTTTCTAATAATAAAGTTGAGAAATTGTATGTGCACCATTCAGCTTCAACGCCCAGCTATGAGTGGCCAGCATATGAAATTGATCGGAAGAAGTTTTTAAAGTATTTTTCTAAGCGGGGGAATATTATAACTTGGCAAGTATGAAAACACTTATAATACTGCATGGTTGGGGGCGCAGTAGAACTGATTGGGAGTATTTCCTTAATCAAGCTATTGATGGATATACGGTGATCACGATTGACTTGCCTGGATTCGGTCAAGAGTCATTAGTCGACGCTACTTGGGGTATTCCAGAATATGCGAAATGGACAGTAGCAAAAATTGAAAGCTTTAATGTGACTGACGTAGCTCTGCTTGGGCACTCCTTCGGTGGTCGAATTGCAAGTTATATCGCTGCTCAGCGTCCACCTTGGCTGAAGTCTCTAATTCTTTATGCTACGCCGTCTATTTATCGCCCAAGTGGCATGATTAAGGCAAGAAATAAGGCGGCTCACCTGGCTCGCAGATTAGGATTGAAACGCAGCGTATCATCTAATCAAGAATTAGCAGTGGCGGATCAACAGGGATTGGGCGCGATTTTTCGTCGCGTGGTATCATTTGATCAAACCGCCACCTTGCCGCAGATTAATGTCCCGACACTATTGATTTGGGGTAACCAGGATGGGGCTGTGCCGCTTCGTATTGCCGCGGAGACGCAGTGTCTTATTCCTGATAGTGAATTGCAAGTCCTCGACGGTTTAACGCACGACGCCCATCATGAAAATCCTTATTTATTTTATGGCCTGGTCAAAAAGTTTATCGAACGTGTTTAAAGTTATTTTTCCGTTTGCAGACTTTCTTTATATTCTGCAGCTCGAAGAATATGACTCGAAGCGTTACCTTCACTGGTTACCGCGATTTTTTTGGCGCCGGAATTTTCAGCGGCGCGATCATGTTGTGTACACACAGCGAATTAAAAGTGTGTTGCTTGTTACCATTGGTTTGTTGTTAATCGTGACTCTGATTTCATGGCATTTTATTGGACTCGGTTGGATTGCAGTTGCAGCTGTCTCAATAATATTCATTCCGGCATATATTCTGGCGGCCAATATTTTATTGTCGCCGTGGTATCGGTATCTAAAGCACGTTTTATTTGCTCGTGCCGCAGCCAAGATTCGCAATCAGGGCACAGACTTGAAAGTAATTGCGGTTGCTGGTAGTTACGGCAAGACCACGACCAAGAACTTCATCGATCAACTTGTTCGGTATCACCATCGCACTCAAATGATCCCGGGTAATATTAATACTCCATTGGGGATTGCTCACTGGATAATGACAAAATTACAGCCAGGCACAACATTACTAATCGTGGAGATTGATGGACATAGTCGCCGGGAGATGATTCAAAGCGCTCGGATGGTAACTCCTGATATTGCGGTTATCACTAATATCGGTGATCAACATCTCGAACGATTCGGATCAGTATTGAAACTCAAAGAGGCGTTACAGGAAATATTTATTAATGCTAAACCAACAGCCGATCTAATTTGTGATAGTGAGACAGCCCAGCAAATACCAACATTGGCAGTAGCCGGAAAGAAACTCCAGGTGCTTGATATAAACACTGAAATATCATATCAAGGCAAATCACTTGCAGAGATCGAGTTGTCAGCATCTAATCTTATTAATCTGCAGTTGGCCTTGGCTGTGGCAGAAATTCTCAATATTCCGCACCACATAGTTAGTGACACTATCCAGCAATTAGAGCTACCGGGACGACGACAAAAAGTGTCTCAAATGCTAGGTTATGAAGCTATTGATGACTCATATAATATTAGTAGCACTACTGCTCGTGCTGGCCTGGCTCAAGCTCGTATCATTGCCGATGCCGCTCATAAGAAACTGTTAGTAATCACGGCCGGTATTCCCGAGCTTGGGCCACAGAACCTTGATGGTAATATTATTTTGGGTAAAGAACTAAAAAGCACCGCTGATCACATTGCGGTGCTCGGGAGCGTGTTTGCAGCTGACCTTACTACCGGCATCGCTGATGAAACCAAGTTTACACAGTATACTGATTATCAAACCATGGCGACACAGCTCCATGAAAAATTTGACCCCGCCACCTGGTTCTTGCTTGTTCAGCCAGAGCTTGGTGATTTGTACTATTAGGATCGAATAAACTTTTCGACGATGTCGGATTGATAATCAAGACCCATGCTTGCCGCCGTTTGCGCGGCGGTGACCGCTTCTTCAATCAGGTCAGTGATTTGTTGTTTGAAAGGAATGCCAGAGGCTTCCCAAAGATAAAACGCCATTGATCCAGGAATCGAGTTGATCTCGGTCAGGTATAGTGTGCCATCGGGCGTTTTCATGAAATCAATTCGGACCATCCCACGACACCGGCAAGCACTAAACGCTCGTTTAGCTGTCTCTTGGATTTGGAGTTTGAGTTTAGGCGATATCTTGGCGGGCAATTCTCGAGAGAGCGAGGCCATACCATTACTATTTGTTTTCTTGCCACCGCGCTCATATTTATCGGCAAAACTTAGAATTTGGTCATGTGAAATTGGTTGTTCAATCTCACTCGCTTCAAGTTTTCCATTAATCAACCTGACAGCGCAATTATATTCAATAAATTCTGGAAGATATTTTTCAACCAATATCTCTGAATCAAGCTGGGACGCAGTCAGGAGCTTTTTTTCGAGCTCAATGGCGGTTGTCGCCACTTCAATACCGATACTCGAGCCTAGGTGCACGGGCTTAATAATTACTGGTAGACCCAACGTGTCGATAACACGCTTGATAGCAAGTTCTGTCTTTGTCAGCTCTGAGCTATACAGACTAAGGCCAGTAACAGTACGAATATCGTGAGTGGCTAGCACGTCCTTGGTTAGCTTTTTATTGAGGGTGATTGCGGCTGCTTCAACACCGACGGAGGTGAAAGCAATATGGAGTGATTCAAGTAATCCTTGAATTGCCCCCGATTCACCAGTACCACCATGCAAAGCGAGAAAGACGGCATACGGGTATTGTTTTTTGGTGAGCGGGCCTGGAATTTTAATGTAGCCGCCGCGTATGTCGGTTCCAAAAACGATTGATTTTCGCGATGTTGATAGGAAATCCTTCTTTGATTTGAGCTTAGGTAGTAACCGATACTCACCTTTTTTAGTTAGGTAAATGACTAGCGGTTCGTAGTGTGCGGTATCAATATTTTCGAATACCTGCAGCCCGGTGATGATTGAGACTTCATGTTCCGGCGAGGTGCCACCACAGATAATTAGGATCTTTTTTCGCGGGTTCATATCAAGAAGTCTTTTTCTCGCGACACTTCTCACACTTGCAACCATTTGGCTTCACGCAATGGTCTTCCCAATATTCTTTTCCGTAGTGATACGTAATTTCTTCACCAGGTTTAATCTTTCGCTTGGCCATGATAAACACGCGCTGTTTGCGAATTTCGGGTTCGGCGTTGGGTCGACATGAGTGATTGATGTAGCGAGCGGTGTTTGATCGCGCTTGGCCATCGATCGTAATCTTCGAATTAATCCCAAATAAATATTTGCTGCGCGAGGTGTAGTGTTCTTCGTCGCTAATGACACGGCCAACGTACTCAATAATACACGCGCCTTTAGGAATTATTTCTTCAGCGAACAGACCTAAACCCGAGAGGCCGCGTTTGACTTTGAGTTTGAAATCTCCAGGGATAAATTTAGATGACATGGCTACTGACGGTTAGTAATCTCAAGGGTGAGATTGGCGATGAAGTCACTTGTTGCTAAAGCACCCAAGTCACCTTCACCACGTTTGCGGACAGCAACCGTGCCAGCTTCAACTTCTTTTTCACCGACGACAAGGATGTAAGGAGTCTTTTGTTGTTCAGCGTTACGAATGCGTTTGCCCAAAGTTTCGGCGCTGTTATCAAGTTCAACGCGGATAGCGGCGGCTTTGAGTTCCTTGGTAATCTTTTGAGCGTACTCATCGAATTTCTCCGATACTGGAATCACAACAGCTTGTACTGGCGAGAGCCACAAGGGGAAGACACCGGCATAGTGCTCGATCAAGAAAGCAAAGGTGCGTTCTAATGAACCAATAGCTGAACGATGAATCATTACCGGTCGTTTCTTTTGGCCATCCTGATCGATGTACTCGATATCAAATTTTTCAGGCAATAGGAAATCAATTTGTGCTGTGAAAAGTGTATCTTCTTTGCCATTAGCATTCTTCGCCTGCACATCAATCTTCGGTCCATAAAAGGCCGCCTCATCTTCAGCTTCAATGTAGTCAATACCAACTTCATCTAGGGCTGTCTTCATCATGCTCTCAGCTTTATTCCAGAGCTCGTCGTTAGGATAATATTTTTCTTTGTTATTAGGATCGCGCTTTGAGAATCGATAGCTTACAATTTGATCAAGTCCCAATCCGCGCATGCCAGCTTGAATCAAGGCACATACTTGCTTGAATTCATCTTTTAAGCCTTCGGGAGTGACGAAGATATGCGCATCAGTGAGTTGGAATTTACGAACACGGATCATTCCCATAAGTTCACCAGACTTTTCGTATCGATTGTAATCAGCAATTTCTGCATAGCGAATTGGCAAATCACGGTAACTCCAAGCGCGGCGCTGGAACATGCGAATATGGTGCGGGCATGCCATTGGGCGTAGGTAAAATAGATCGCCGTCCATATCGATCGGGGCATACATATTGCTAGCATAGTGCTCCAAATGACCTGAAGTTTTATACAAAGCTTCAGCACCAAGATACGGCGTTGAAACATGCTCGTAGCCATATTGGCGTTCAAGTTCTCGAGTAAAATTCTCAAGTTCAAACTTAATAGCAGTACCTTTCGGCGTCCACATTGGCAATCCTTGACCTACTTGTTCATCGATGAAATACAAATCTAGCTCTTTGCCAAGTTTTTTGTGATCTCGTTTCTCAGCTTCTTCGCGCTGCACCAAAAACGCATCCAATTCTTCTTTAGATTCAAATGCTAAGCCGTAAATGCGTGTGAGCATCGGATTCTTTTCATCGCCGCGCCAATATGCACCCGCTACGCGATCGAGCTTGAACGCATCGGCATTGATTGCTTTCGTTTCATCAACGTGGCCACCGCGGCAGAGATCAGTAAACTGACCTGAAGTATAGAGGGTAATCTTTTCACCCTTGCTTTCGATCTCATCAATCAATTCTAATTTGAATTGATTGCCAGCAAACTTCTCGCGCGCTTCAGCCGCCGAAACTTCGACACCTTCAAACGTTTTCCAATGCTTTAAAATTTGCTTCATCCGTTTTTCAATCTTCGGCAATTCTTTATCCGAAATCGGCGTTCCAAATTGGAAATCATAATAAAAACCATTCTCGATCGCTGGACCGATGGTTGGTTTGGTGTCTGGATACAGTTCGAGAATTGCAGCTGCGAGCAGGTGAGCGAGTGAGTGGCGAAGATGATCGATATTCATATTTCAAATTAATTTATTGTAGGGGCGCGATTTATCCGCCCACCTAATGTAAAACAAAAACTCCCGTCACAAATACATATCAAAGATACATACTTGGGACGAGAGCCAATCTCCCGCGGTTCCACCCAGTTTTCCCGCCGTTGGCGGGACACTCTTTCGACAACTTAGTGCCAGTTGGCAACCCTCCGCCAGCTGGCGGAGAGGTAAGCGGTTGGTGGCCGCTTCAATCGTTACCTGTAGTATAATAATTTCTAGGATAAATGCAAGTGATTGACAAATAGTTCGGTTACTATAGGATTCATTATAACGTTCATTTCAACAAAGGGAGTGTTACTCATGTCATCTAAAAAGAAGATTGTCAAAGTCACGCTGGGCCCGCTGACACTGGGGCCACTGACGCGATCATTGAATAACGTTCGTGGTGCTCAGCAAGTGTTGGAGAAACACACATCCCAGGCTAGGCGGCTGTGGTTGTGGCGGCAGGACGGTATACAAAAAGGTGGGACCACGGGCCAACCCGCAATGGACTGGCTCCTTCGAGCCTTTCAAACCCAAGATGTCCAGCAGTTAGTTCGGTGTGATGCTATTGGCGTTCTTGATGCTTTAGGTAAGGTGATTGACAAGCATCAGGGAGAATTGATCGCTGTCGCTACGATCTTGACTACTCGGTATGATGACCAGGGCGCGAGGTTTGATTGGGGATACAATGCTGCCTGCGGCCGAATCTGTGGACCGCTGCAGTTCCCGACCCCAGATGGGTTCAGTGCAAGGTTAGCAGTCCCGGTCACGTCTTTGTACTCAGACCACCGCGGTATTGACCAAGAGATTGCTGGGTATAATCGCGGTAAATCCGGAGACATTCACTTGAGTTCGCAATTACTGCTCGGTGAAGGTGACTGGACGGCCGGGCGCCAGTATCACGACGCGTACATCGCAATTATTGGCCAAACAGCAATCCAACACTGGGCCCGACAAAATCATGGCGAAAATTACTTGAATGAAGTCGCCGAAAACTTTGCTGACTGGGCAGACGACTCCAACTAACATCAAATTTCAACCCAAGGCCTCCCCGGAGGCCTTTTTCATTGATTTTTTGGCTTATCTTCGCTACACTACCCCCATGCAATACGCAATTGCCCATATTAAAGACCAGATTTTAGACCTGGTAATTCAAGTGGTCGGGGTTGATGTTGATCGGACTCAACTCGAACTTGATGTGCCGCCGAGCTCTGAGCTCGGGGATTTGGCGTTGCCGTGTTTTTATTTGGCGAAATTATTGCGCCGCTCACCAAACCAGATCGCTCAACTGCTCAAAGATGGCATTCATCCTGCAGGTATCATTTCTGCAATTAATGTGGCGGGGCCATATCTTAATTTCACACTTAACTCAGCCATCGTCGCTGCTGACGTTATTGGCGAAGTTGTTGCTCATAAAGGAAAATATGGCAGTGATGACAAAAAATCAGACAAAGTTTTGATCGAGTATTCTGCGCCGAACACTCACAAAGAATTTCACGTCGGGCATTTGCGCAACAACTTGATTGGTAGTACCTTAGTTCGATTATATGAAGCCCAAGGATACGCACCCATTCCACTTAATTACATCGGTGATATCGGTGCTCATGTCGCGAAGTGTTTGTGGGCGCTCGACGCTTTTCACAAAGATGAGCCGTTACCCAAAAACAAAGGTAAATATTTAGGTAGTGTGTACACCGATGCTGTGCGTCGTTTAGAAGTTAACCCCGAACTCAAATCAGAAGTTGATGAGGTGTTGCGGAAGCTCGAGGCCGGCGACAAATATTGGACCAAGCGTTGGAAAGAAACTCGTGCTTGGAGCCTTGAGGAATTTGCGGAACTCTATAAAACCTTGGGTATTACCTTTAAGCACACGTTTTACGAAAGTGAAGTTGAAAAAGCTGGCAAAAAGATCGTGGCCGAGCTCCTGAAGAAAGGTGTCGCCAAGCACTCCGAAGGCGCGGTGGTGATCGACCTTGAACAATACGGTCTCAAAACATTTTTATTGCTCAAATCCGACGGCTCATCGCTGTATTCAACAAAAGATCTAGCACTCGGCGGCTTGAAACTCAAAAAATATCCAGCCAGCCAAAGTTTATACGTGATTGATACGCGGCAGTCATTTTACATGCAGCAGTTGTTTAAGACGCTCGAGATTATCGGGATCACGACACCTTTGATTCACGTGCCGTATGAAATTGTTACGCTTAAAGATGGCGCCATGTCATCGCGCAGCGGCAATATCATTAGTGTCGAAGACTTTTTGACTACCGTCAATGAGCGTGCTCGCACTGAAACTGCTAAGCGCCATCAAGACTGGACCCCTAAGCAACTCGATGACACATCAAAAGCGATTGCGATGGCGGCAATTAAATTCAACATGCTGCGGGTCAGTAACAACAACATTGTCGTTTTTGATATTGACGAAGCCTTGAGTTTTGAGGGCATGAGCGGGCCGTACTTGCTGTATACAATTAGCCGCATCAACAGTCTAGTCAAGAAGGCCGGTCGTCAGCGAACGACCCCTGATTATAGCCGGCTTGATAGTTTGGTGGAGAAAGAATTATTATTGGCCCTGGCTGAATTCCCGGCTGTTTGTAGTCGAAGTTGTGAGAATCGTGACCCAAGCGAGGTCGCTCGGCACTTGTTCTCAGTTGCTCAATTGTATTCAACTTTTTACCAAAAGCAACCAATTTTGACGGCCGAGCCACCGGTAGCTGCGGCACGCTTAGCGCTCTCGCGTGCAACCCAACAGGTGCTCACTAACGGTCTCAAACTCCTCGGAATCACCGCCGTCGAACGCATGTAGCTTGACGAGAATCTTGCGCCGCGGTAAGGGACAGCGTATACTGTGGATATTGTTTATGAATCAATTATCTTCCATTTTGTTGTGTGAGGATGAGCCAGAACTGGCCCACATGTTTAGTACCCAGCTGACAAAAGCGGGGTATGACGTGCGCGTGGCGCGCGATGGTAATGAGGCGATGATTGCTTTGCATGAGCGTCGGCCGGATCTGATGTTGCTTGATCTCGTCATGCCGGATAAAGATGGCTTTCAAGTGTTGAGAGACATCCAAGCTGACCCATCACTTCAAGGGATTCGGATTTTTGCCTGGAGCAACCTCACTCAAGAGTCGGAAATTAAGCAGGCCAAAGATCTTGGAGTTGAAGATTATCTGATCAAATCTAATTACACGCCGTCCAAGCTCGTTGAGCATGTGGCGGCGCTTTTGCAAAAGAAATAAAGTCGTGCTAAGCTAAGGCCAGGAAGGGAAGCAATTGTCGTGCCGGGGCGTCTCTCGTAGACGCCTTTTGCATCTACGATAGACTTGCTCAATTATTGTCATCCCGGAAAATTCGCAAGAGCGAGCTACTGCGAGCGGTGCGGATTTATCCGGGATCTCCAAGTTGACTGTCAGCTCCAGACGATATACACTATCTTTAAAGCAATAATCTCAGCTATCACTGGGAGCGCTGTCGGAAGAAATGCGCCTAGCGCACGTAGACCCGGCCGGTTGGACCGTAATCTCCAGTAATTAAGTATTCGCCCAAGATGGTACCGCCCGCGAGGGCTCTTGGCCGCCCTATTAGGGGCGGTTTTATTTATTTTATGAGTTTAGCGCCAATAAATGAAGTTGATGATGAGTGGTTGCTGGCCGGTATTAGATTTGTGATATCTTTTATAGCGGCGCAATTTCTGGGTGTGGCGGTTGTCGCTATGATTCTCCCGATATTAATGTTTGATGTCACGCTGGCGCATGATCATATATTTGGATCCCTCATAAGCTTTGGAGGGATCATCAATGCCTGGAATCCGGAGGGGGACTCTATTGATTCAGGCGATGTTATGTATATGTTTTCAATTCTCTCCCTTATATTTTTTGCTGGGGTGAGTGCAATCACTTGGGGTATTAAGATGCTGTTCAAAAATCAACCCAAATTTACCACCAAAGCTAGGTTTTTGAACGCGGCAATTGTAACAGCCATAATTTACGGTTTAGGTTTTCTGGCAATTGCCTATGATCAGAAAGATTTTGAAGGATTTATCTTGATTCTACTGCTCTTTTACGCCATAAGTATGGGGTTACTATCTATCTACTACGGCTTAAGTTATATAAAAGATAATTTAATTCTCATTAAACAAACCATCTTCGATAAAATCTCAAAAGCATATGAAATCAAATAATCCAACACAGTCAAAAAAACACCCACTCGTTCTCGCCGAAGAAGAAACTCAGAAGCAGTGGCAGGCCAAACAAATATTTGAAAAGAGCGTAGCGAAAGATGCGCCAAAAGGCGATTACGTGTTTTATGATGGCCCACCATTTGCGACGGGCATGCCGCATTATGGTCACCTACTGCCGGGTATTATGAAAGATGTGATGCCTCGCTATCAGACGATGCGCGGGTATCGCGTGGAACGGCGCTGGGGTTGGGATTGCCATGGGTTGCCAATTGAAAATATTGTTGAAAAAGAACTCGGCTTTAAACACAAAAAAGAAATCGAGGAATTTGGTGTGGCCAAATTCAATGAGCTCTGCCGGAGTAAAGTCTTAGGCTACGTCGAAGAATGGAAAACCGCCATGGGCCGCTTTGGGCGCTGGGCTGATATGGACAACGCCTACACCACGATGAGTCGGGAGTATATGGAAAGTGTGTGGTGGGTGTTTAAATCACTCTGGGACAAAGACTTGATCTATGAAGGCTACAAATCAATGCATATCTGTCCGCGCTGCGAGACGACGTTGTCGCAGCAGGAGGTAAGCGAAGGGTATAAAACGATTAAAGATTGGTCAGTGACGGTTAAGCTCGAACTGGTTGATGAACCAGGAACATTCTTACTGGCCTGGACTACTACGCCGTGGACATTACCAGCCAATGTTGCACTTGCTGTTAGTAAAACGGCAGAATATTCGTTATGGGAAGTAAAGAAGATGACACTTGATAATTATGAGATTATTGATGAAAAGATAGAAAAATATATATTATCGACAGACGCGGCTTTAAAGCTATTTGGATTAGATGATCTTAAGCCTATTACTCGAGGAGGTCCTGGGCCAAATGATGAACAAATCGCATACAATATTCTTGAAAGGTTTAACGGGTCTGAAATCATTGGGCAATCTTATAAGCCTTTATTTGATTATTATCCCGACTTAAAAGATATTTGGAATAAAGATATTACAGATATTGGTACAGGCAGAAAGGTTTATGGAGCAGAGTTTGTAACCAACAATGAAGGTACAGGCATAGTTCATATTGCCCCTGCATTTGGTGAGAATGACTATCAATTAGGATTAAAAGAAGGTTTGCCATTTGTTCAGAATGTGGGTATGGATGGGAAATATGATCAAACAGTCACCGATTTTGCAGGGATGTCAGTGAAGCCAATCGATGATCACATGGCGACCGATGTTGAGATCATCAAGTACTTAGCCAAGCGAAATTTATTATTCGCCAAAGAAAAAATCGAACACAGTTATCCGCACTGTTGGCGCTGTGATACGCCCTTGCTTAACTACGCGACGAGCTCGTGGTTTGTGGCGGTGACGAAAATCAAAAATGATTTACTGTCAAACGCGAAGCAGATTAACTGGTTCCCGGAGCACATTAAAGAAGGCCGCTTTGGTAAGTGGCTCGAAGGCGCGCGTGATTGGTCGATTTCGCGCCAGCGTTTTTGGGCATCGGTCATGCCGGTTTGGAAATGTTCGTGCGGTGAAACCAAGGTGTTTGGTTCAGTGGCCGAGTTAGAAGCGGCCAGTAATCAGCAAATTAATGATTTGCACAAACACATCGTGGATGAAATTACGATCCAATGTGAAAAATGCGGTGAAACGATGCACCGAATTCCAGATGTCCTCGACACCTGGTTCGACAGCGGCTCGATGCCGTACGCGCAATTACAGTATCCGTTTACCAATGAAGACAAATTGGCTGAGCGCTTCCCAGCAGATTTCATTGCCGAAGGTCAGGACCAAACCCGGGCTTGGTTTTATTATCTACATGTACTGGCTGGCGCTTTGAAAGGCTCAGTGGCATTCAAGCAGGTGATTGTTAACGGGATTGTACTGGCTGAAGATGGCAAGAAAATGTCCAAAAAGCTCCAGAATTATCCGCCGCTTGATACAGTCTTGGATCAATATGGTGCTGATGCGTTGCGGTATTATTTGGTGACCTCGCCAGGGGTGGCGGCTGAGAATTTAAGCTTCTCAGAAAAAGGGGTCAAGGAAGTATTCCAAAAAGTCGTCATGCTAACAAGCAACGTCGTCAGTTTTTATGAAATGTATAAAACTGAAACCGTTGGCCTGACACCGAGCGAGCACATTCTCGATCGCTGGATTATTGCCAAGCTCAATGTATTGATTAGCGACGTCGAAACGAGCATGGCTAGCTATGATTTAGCGCGCGCTTCCCGACCAATCCAAGAATTTATTGATGAGCTCTCAACGTGGTGGTTGCGTCGTTCACGTGATCGCTTTAAAGGTGCTGACAAAATGCCAGCGCTAACGACCTTGCGCCAAGTATTACTTGAACTGTCAAAAGTAATGGCGCCGTTTACGCCGTTTATGGCTGAGCGCGTGTATGCAGCGGCTTCAGGTGAATTAGAATCAGTGCATCTTGATGCCTGGCCGGTCGCGCAACCAGTTGACCGCGAAGTAATTGAGCGAATGGATCGCGTGCGTGAAATTGTTGAATTATCTTTGGCTAAGCGCGCCGAGACCGGAATTAAAATTCGCCAACCGCTTTCTGAATTGGCAGTAACTGGCCCCAAAGTCACCGAACTCCAAGGTGAGCTCGCGCAGATTATTATGGATGAACTAAATGTAAAAAATGTCACCTTCGCTGATAATGAAACATTAGCTGTTGCGCTTAATACTGAACTAACTCCTGAATTACAGCGCGAAGGGTTATTGCGTGAACTCATCCGCAGTGTTAACGATCTCCGCAAAAAGATGGGCCTGACAATTCAAGATCGAGTGGTGATTAGCTGGCAGAGTGACAGTGTTGTCATTCAAGAAATGTTGGCTGATGACACCTTACTCAATGAATTATTAGACTCAACATTAGCTGACGAATATCGCCAAGCCGAAACCGAAGGCGAAGTCTTAAAGTTGAATGGCGAGCAAATAACGATTGCGATTGTAAAAAAATAAGTCCAGCGCGGGGCGCTGGACGTGGATGTGGCGGTTTATTCCGCCTAAGATTTCAATATTTTCCGGGGGTTGTATGGGCATTGCCCATGCGGGTATTGCGCATTGGCTGGCAATGGGTAATCCTCCGGAGGGGGCATTGCTGTCTTCCCCTGCGTCCTGCGTTCCCGATCGAGTCTCAGAACTTCCTGGACCATCGAACATTCCAAGGCTGTGTGTATTCCTGCATGCGGCATACTTCCTAAATTCCTCCGTTTTTCCGCCGTTTTCTTGCCAATATATAAGGGACAGTCCACATGATAGCACGGTGCAAAGAATATGTCAACCATGACGCTCAAGGTCTAAAATGCTATAGTTGTCTATATGATCGGTTACCTTAAAGGCACTATTCTCTATAAATCCCAGCAATTAAAGAAAGATAATCATTTGATTATCGAGGTTTCGGGTGTTGGCTATAAAGTGTTTGCGCTCAATCGCACGCTCAATGACGCTCGATTAGGCGATAGCTTGGAAATGCACATCTATACACAAGTCGGTGAAGCGGTGCTTGATCTGTATGGCTTTAGCTCACGTGATGAGTTGGAATTTTTCGAGCTGCTTATTACTTTGCAAGGCATTGGCCCACGATCAGCCCTAGATATTTTGCAAAAAGCTAAAATTGACGACATTCGCCAGGCGGTTTTGGGCGGTAACCATGAGTTACTGGCCAAGGTCTCGGGCTTGGGTCCAAAGACGGCTCAAAAGATTGTGGTGGGCTTGAAAGATAAGATCGGCGGCGTCGATGTGGCTGCTGGTTGGAGCGCACCGTACCAAGATGCGCTCGAGGCATTGGTCGGCTTGGGCTACAGTGCCGGCGAAGCACGACAAGCGCTGGAGTCGGTTGAAGGTGCAAGCGTTGAGGAGCAAGTGAAAGGTGCGTTGAAGGCCTTGAGCAAAAAGTAATTATTAAACGTCACCATTGTAGGGGCGGTTCGCGAACCGCCCGCATAATATCCCGATGTTACATCAAATCAAAAAACTCATCCCCGCCCCGTGGTTCCAGTACTACCATTTATTTTTGGCGTACTTGGCTGCGTGGCGATATGCCAACCCGTCTAACGAATTAATCGTCATCGGCGTCACCGGTACGAATGGTAAATCGACGACGGTAATGATGATCGCACGGATGTTGGAGGACGCCGGCTTTCGGGTTGGCGCGACATCGACAGCGCTATTTAAAATCGGCGAGCGCGAATGGCTCAATAATCAAAAGATGACGATGCTCGGTCGGTTTCAATTGCAAAAGATGTTGCGAGCGATGGTCAATGCCAAATGTCAGTATGCAGTGATCGAAACTTCGTCGCAGGGGATCGAACAGTTCCGTCACATCGGGATTAATTTTGATGTGGTGGTGTTTACGAATCTGACACCTGAGCACATCGAAGCGCATGGCGGGTTTGAGAATTATAAAAAAGCGAAACTGAAACTGTTTAAAAAGATTTCAGTTGATAAGCATAAATATTTAGGCGGTGAGAAAATTGAAAAAGTAATTATTGCGAATCGCGACAGTGACCATGCCGATGATTTTCTAAACTTTAGTGTTGATGAAAAAATAACTTTTGGTATTAATTCGGACGCCGATGTTAAGGCTGAAGATATTGTTGCTGATCAGGAAGGAATTTCATTTGTGGTTGATAGCCAGCAAGTTGATCTCCAATTGTTTGGGCGGTTTAATATTTATAATGCGTTGGCAGTATTGGCTGTAGCGGAGTCGCAAGATATTGATTTGCCAATCGCCGCCGAGGCCTTAGCCAAGATTGAAACGATGCCGGGTCGCTTTGAATTTGTCACGCACGAACCGTTCGCGGTGCTGGTTGATTATGCATATGAACCAGAAGGGTTACGGCAGTGTTATCAGGCGATTAAAGATCACCAATTAGTGGCGCCCAGCAATAAATTAATCCATCTCTTAGGTTCATGCGGTGGCGGCCGCGATGTCGCCCGCCGACCAACCCTCGGTCAAATGGCCGGCGAAACGGCTCAGATTGTGATCGTGACCAACGAAGATCCGTATGATGATAATCCGGAAGAGATTATTACTAATGTCGCCAAGGGTGCCATTGATGCTGGTAAAATTATTAATCAAAATTTGTTTACAATTACCGATCGTCGTGAAGCGATTGCTAAAGCCTTTTCATTGGCTCAGTCCGGTGATTTAGTATTGTTAACCGGTAAGGGCTCAGAGCAGGTGATTTGTGTTGCTGGTGGGAAGAAGATTAAGTGGGATGAGCGGCAGGTGGCGAGGGAGTTGTTGAGCAAGAAGTAGAAAATATAAAGTAAAAAGAAGAGCCCCGAACGAATATCGTTCGGGGCTTTTTGTTGTGTGTTGGTTAAGTGAAGAGAATAATGCGGCGCAAGTATACATCCTTGCTCTGACTGGCGATCTCATAGCACTGTTCGAGGAAATCAGCATAGTGCTCCTGATCAGCGCGGGCAATGGCGAGGGCGTCACGGAGCGTTTCCTCATCATCGAGCAATGCTAGTCCTACAGCACCTGAAAGATCGCCGCCTTGTTTGAAGAACTCAAGTAGTGAGTTCATTTCGGGGAGTTCCTTTCCGTTGTTTGGGTTTCGGGGCCTGGCGGAATGCTTCGTGCGTACTGATTCCCTTTCTCTTAGAATAGAGGTATAGGTACATCCTGCAGGTGCTGCAGATTGGTTCACCGTTGGGACCGCGAGCCACGCTTATTCTTTTGCCGTTGCTCCACGTCGCATCGTTTTTAATTTCGCGGCCACACCAAGGTAAGACGCATTTTTCAGAATCGTGCGGTGATGGCACGCGACCCGTTAGTGCTTCCAGCGCCCATTCTTGCCACGTTCTTTCAGCAAAGATGGGCAGTCGATACTTAACTCGCTTTAAGTATTTTCTGCATGGCTTACAGACAAACAAATTCTCGCTGAGCTTATTGTTTTCGGTATCAAATGTTTCGCTCGAGCACCATGGCATGCAACAGGGAACGGCCATTGCCACGGGTTTGGGTATAAAGTTGCGCCACACACCCTTAGGCGGTAGCTGTGCAAATGCCTCGATCAGGCTAATGCCTTTTTCTTGTGACACTTCCAAGGCAGTTTGACGACATGTGTGACAGACTGGTTTGCCTCCGATGTATGTTCGCCCATGTTTGCCATCTTTGGTTTTACATCCCTCACCCGCTTTGAAAATCACTGGGCAATTTTCACGAGCACACTTCGTTTCTATACGTGGCGGAACGCGATGGGGCAGGGGGACCTGAAATAATACTTCATGAACTTTCTTTCCCATTTTCTTGGCCTGATTCCAAACGTGTTGATTGCAAGCTTTGCAGACTTCAACTTTGCCGACCTTTATGCTTGTTCCGTGAGAGGCTTTCCTTGTTGGACGATTGCACCAAGGAGCCCCACATATCTGCGAATCTTTGGCAGTCATTTATCACTCCTTTCAAGGTTGATATTGTTCAAAGAACAGTTCTGATCAAGAAGCTTTTGCATCTCGACAACAAAGTATACCGCTATTTTTTAAAAGTGTCAATATATCCGGCACTAAATTAAGCTAAATAATCCCGACATTTTCACATATAAATAGGTATGTATTGACAATAGTAATTACTTCTGATATTATATTAATATAATATACGTCGGAAAAAACGACATATGAACCAAACTGTTTCCCCATGAAGCGTTATATAGATAATCTTCAACAACTCGGTTTGGGCGATAAAGAAGCCCGGCTCTATTTAGCTGCCTTGGAGCATGCTCCTGCTTCTGTCGTCACCCTGGCGAAGTATTCAGGCGTTAAACGCGGCACAATTTACGAGTTTCTCGAGCAATTAGTTCAAAAGGGAATCATTGAGGTTGAAGTTTCGGGGAAGCGTCGATTGTATCGTGGCACTGACCCGAAGAATCTCAAGCGCTTAGTTGAGCGCCAGCAAGCTATTGTCGATGAGTTAATTCCTGACCTGTCTTTGTTATTGCCAACGATCAGCGCGAAGCCAAAAGTACGATTCTTTGAAGGAAAAGAGGGGATTTTATCGTTGTATGATGAAATCTTAGAATTACCCAGTGGATCAGAAGTTATTGGGTATGCCACATTTAACGGCGTATATGAAGTGTATTCTGAACACGCGATTCGTGATTACATTCGTCGGTGCGTCGCGGGCAAGATTACCCAACGGTTAATTATGCCAATAGACGATCGTGCCCAAGCTCATTCCAATGAATCTGAGTTGCGTGAGGTAAAAATGGTGCCATCCGACCAGTTTCCGATCAAAAACGAAATTAATATTTACCAGAACAAAGTTGCTATTGTTTCATTAGGGCAAGAAAAGATCGGGATGATTATCGAATCGGCTCAGGTAGCCGATACTCAGCGAGCCATATTTGAGCTATTATGGAGAAATCTAGAATAGTTGTGGACAATCTGTGTATCACTGTTCGAATATGATCTCAATTTAGAAGATAATCAGCTACTAAGTTTAGGATCGGATTTTAAATTATTTATCTAAGTTTAGATATAAAATAACAATTTGACACACTAAATCTTTTCCTTTATACTAATGAGATCGTTTTTACCACCTGGTCACTTGACTTGGAGATAGCGATTCTGGTATTATAACCATATTAGTTACAACTTACCTCGAATGAGGATAAGTCCCACTATATAAACTATTCAGCTTAAGTGGAGTGCGTTGTAACACAATTATAAATAACTGAAACTCATTTTACCGGTTTCTGATAGCTTGCTCACTGGAGCTGTTGTCGGAAATGACTGCAAAATGAGCGCTTTTTTATGTCCCAGTACGAAATCCGCGAGCGTCGTTTTTTTTCTGACGTCAGCCGCAACATTGACCTTCCGGACCTCATTGAGCTCCAAAAACATTCATACGATTGGTTCTGGAAGCAAGGCCTAAAAGAGCTTTTTGACGAAGTTTCACCAATTACCGATTTTATCGGGCGTGACCTGGCGCTCTCTTTTGGTGATTTCGTATTAGAAGAGCCGAAGTTTAACGAAGTTATCAGTAAAGAAAAGAACATTTCCTACGAAGCGCCGTTGCGCGTGATGGCCCGCTTGGTCAATAACAAAACTGGCGGCACCACCGAACAGGAAATTTATCTCGGTGACTTCCCAATGATGACTGACCGCGGCACCTTTATCATTAACGGTATCGAGCGGGTTGTCGTCTCACAGCTGATTCGTTCAGCTGGTGTCTTCTTTACCTCTGAACAAACTGGCGACCGCCGTCTCTATGGCGCTAAGGTGATTCCAAATCGCGGTTCATGGCTCGAATTCGAATCAGATGCTAACAAAGTTATTTGGGTAAAGATTGATCGCAAGCGTAAAGTTGCTGCGACTGCTTTGCTCCGCGCCTTTGGGTATTCTTCAGATGAAGAAATTCTTGCACTCTTCCCAGATGAGGTGACCCAGTCATATATCGAAGCTTCACTCAAGAAAGATGCTTCACACACTGAAGCCGAGGGCTTAATTGAAATTTACAAACGTATTCGTCCAGGTGATCTCGCCACGGCTGACAACGCCAAGCAATTGATCACCAACATGTTCTTCAACTTCAGCCGGTATGATTTCGGCGCGGTTGGTCGTTACAAAATGAACCAGCGGTTCGCTCAAAACGTTGAAATCACCAAAGAGAACCGGGTCTTGCTCCGCGAGGACATTGTTAACATCCTCAAAGAAATCGTTCGTCTCACCACCACTCAAGAAGAAGCTGATGATATCGATCACTTGGGTAATCGCCGCATTCGCGCCGTTGGTGAATCCGTCCAAAACAAATTCCGCATCGGTCTCGCCCGTATGGAGCGTATTATTCGCGACCGCATGAGCACGCTCGACATCGCGTCATTGACCCCAAACAAATTGGTAAATGCTCGACCAGTGATCAGCGTGGTCAAAGAGTTCTTCATGTCATCCCAGTTGTCACAGTTCATGGATCAGGTGAATCCATTGGCTGAACTCGAGCATAAGCGCCGCTTGTCGGCTCTTGGACCCGGAGGTCTGTCACGTGAACGTGCTGGTTTCGAAGTTCGTGACGTTCACCCAACTCACTATGGCCGTATTTGTCCGATTGCCACTCCAGAAGGTCCAAACATTGGTCTCGTCGGCCATTTGGCCGCGTTTGCTCGCGTCAATGATTATGGCTTTATCGAAGCGCCGTATTATAAGGTAGTCAAAGAAAAAGATGGTCGCGCCCGCGTCACTGACGAGATTGTCTATCTCGATGCGTTTGAAGAAAGCCGCGCCACCACTGTCCCAGCTACTACTCCTCTTGATGATAAGGGTTACTTTGTTCGTGAAAAGGTCGAAGCTCGGGTCCGTTTGAAGCCAACCGTAACCTCAGTCAACGCTGTTGACTACATGGACGTTGCTTCTAATCAGATCGTCTCCGTCGCCACCGCCTTGATTCCGTTTTTGGAGCACGATGATGCGACTCGTGCCTTGATGGGTACAAACATGCAACGTCAGGCAGTTTCAGTGATCCGTCCTCAGGCGCCATTTGTTGGTACCGGCATGGAAGGTCGTTCTGCTCAGGATTCTGGTCACGTTGTATTGGCAAAAAATGCCGGTACGGTTTCAGCTGTGAGCGGTGACAAGATCGAAGTCACTTCTAAGAACGGCACTGACACCTACGTCCTCAATAAATATTTACGCTCAAACGCTTCAACCTGTATTAACCAAAAGCCAATCGTGGCCAAAGGTACAAAAGTTGAAGCTGGCGATGTCTTGGCTGATGGCCCTTCAACCGATAACGGTGAATTAGCCTTGGGCCAAAACATTCTTGTTGCCTACATGCCATGGCAGGGTTACAACTATGAAGACGCGATCATTATTTCTGAACGCTTGGTTCAGCAAGATCGCTATTCATCGATCCACATCGAAAATTATGTATGTGAAGTTCGCGAAACTAAGCTTGGACCCGAAGTGATCACTTCTGATATTCCAAACGTCAGCGAAGAAAAACTCAAAGATCTTGATGAAGAAGGCATTGTCCGTATCGGTGCGAACGTCCGCTCCGGCGATATCTTAGTTGGTAAAATCACTCCAAAAGGTGAAACTGAATTATCAGCTGAAGAAAAGTTGCTCCGCGCGATCTTCGGTGAAAAAGCCCGTGATGTTCGCGACTCTTCACTCTACCTCGAGCACGGCTCATCAGGTAAGGTGATCGATATCAAAGTCTTCTCTCGCGAGAATGGTGATAAGATGTCAGCCGGCATGATCAAGATGGTCCAGGTGACCGTCGCATCACTCCGGAAAATTCAGGTTGGTGATAAGATGGCTGGTCGTCACGGTAACAAAGGTGTTATTTCACGCGTGGTGCCAGTCGAAGATATGCCACACATGGCCGATGGTACGCCGGTTGATATTATTTTGTCACCGCTCGGTGTTGTCTCACGTATGAACATCGGGCAGATTCTTGAAACCCATCTCGGTCTGGCTGCTCAACAGTTAGGATATAACGTTGCCACGCCAGCCTTTAACGGTATTACTGAAGAACAAATCCGCGGCGAATTAGAAAAAGCTGGCTTCAGTCCTGACGGCCGCATTCAATTGCACGATGGCCGCACTGGTGAAGCGTTCCACCACCAGACAACCGTTGGTTACGTGTACATGTTGAAGCTCAATCATTTGGTTGAAGATAAGATTCACCAACGCTCAATCGGACCATACTCGCTCATCACCCAGCAGCCGCTCGGTGGTAAAGCTCAGTTTGGTGGTCAGCGGTTTGGTGAGATGGAAGTTTGGGCCCTGGAAGCATACGGCGCCGCTCATACTTTGCAAGAAATTTTGACGATCAAATCTGATGACGTTGTTGGCCGATCCAAAACGTACGAAGCGATCATTAAGGGCGAACCAATTAACAATCTTAATACCCCAGAAAGCTTTAACGTGCTCGTGCGTGAGCTCAAAAGCTTGGCTTTGAACGTTGAGCTTTTAATGCCTGACGGTCAAGTCGCAGCTACTCATGATAGTGGCGATGCTGGTACTGATCCTGACCTTAACTAAGCGCCATATGTACACCCAACCAGATACCAATCTCAATTTCAGTGCTATCAGACTGCGCTTAGCGTCGCCTGATGACATTCACGACTGGTCGCACGGTGAAGTCACCCGACCAGAAACCATTAACTACCGCACCCAGAAGCCAGAAAAAGATGGTTTGTTTTGCGAACGTATTTTCGGACCAATCAAAGACTGGGAATGTTACTGTGGCAAATACAAAAAAGTTCGCTACAAAGGCATTGTCTGTGATAAGTGTGGCGTTGAAGTCACCCGCTCAATCGTCCGTCGCGAACGGATGGGTCACATTGATCTCGCCGCACCAGTATCACACATTTGGTTCTTGCGTGGCGTGCCCTCAAAAGTTGGTTTGGCGTTAGATATCTCATTGCAGTCACTTGAACGCGTGACGTATTTCGCTGATTTCATCATCACTTCAGTCAATGAAGACTTGAAGGTTGAAGCGGTCGGTCAATTGAAAGCCGAGTACAAACAGTACCGCAACCAGATTGAATCAGAATTTGATCGCAAGATTGAAGCCGCCAAAGAGAACCCAGCCGAAGCTACTAAGCTTGAAGATTTGAAAGCGGAAAAAATTGCGGAATTGGAAACAACGCTCGCAACTGCTGAAACTGAACTCAAAGATTTGAAGCCGCTCAAGATTATTTCTGAGCACAATTTCCACGACCTCTCAATGAAGTATGGTCACATCTTTGAAGCGGGGATTGGCGCTGAAGCCATCCGCGAACTCTTGACCCGCCTGGATCTCGAAGCAACCGTCAAAGAATTAGAAAGCCAAATTGAAGAAGCGACAACACTAAAGCGCGATCGCTTGATTCGCCGGATGAAGTTTTTCAACCAACTGATCAAAAACGGCTTGCGCCCTGAATGGATGATTTTAAACGTCATTCCAGTCTTGCCACCTGATTTGCGCCCAATGGTGCCATTGGATGGTGGTCGTTTTGCGACTTCAGATTTGAATGATTTGTATCGCCGAGTTATCAATCGCAACAACCGCTTGAAGCAATTACTCGAGCTCAACGCTCCGGAAGTTATTACGCGCAACGAAAAGCGCATGCTCCAGGAAGCGGTCGATGCCTTGATCGATAACAATGCCCGTCATGGTAAGACGGTAGTGGCCTCAACTGGTCAGAAGCGCATGCTCAAGAGTATCGCCGATGTCCTCAAGGGTAAGCAAGGCCGTTTCCGTCAGAACTTGCTTGGTAAGCGTATCGATTATTCTGGTCGTTCAGTTATCGTTGTTGGTCCGTCATTGGCGCTTGACCAGTGTGGTATTCCAAAGATTATGGCGCTTGAACTGTTCAAGCCGTTTATTATTGCCAAGCTGATTCAGCGTGGTGTCGTTCATAACATCCGCAGTGCCAACCGCTACATCGAAGCCGGTCACGAAGATGTTTGGGATATGCTGGAAGAAGTGGTTAAAGACGCCTTCGTGCTCTTAAACCGCGCTCCGACCCTGCATCGCTTGGGTATCCAGGCGTTCCGACCAATCTTGATCGAAGGTCGCGCCATTCAAGTTCATCCACTTGTCTGTACTGCCTTTAACGCCGATTTTGACGGTGATCAGATGGCGGTCCACGTACCGCTCACTGAAGGTGCTCGCACGGAAGCGCGCGACTTGATGCTTTCAACTCACAACTTACTCAAACCAGCTCATGGTCAACCAGTACTGACACCATCACAGGATATCGTGTGGGGTTGTTACTACTTAACCAACATGGTCGGCGATAAGATTAAGGGCGTCTATTCATCACGCGACGAAGCGATTTTGGCCAAAGATAAGCATATTATCAATTACCAAGACCGGATTAAGATTTTGTACGCCAAAGGTCCTAAAGTTAAGCCGGTAATCATTGAAACAACTCTCGGCCGGATCTTCTTTAACGAAGCGCTGTCTGACCAGTATGAATTTATCAACGAGCGTGTCGGCAAAAAGGATCTCAGCCGTATCCTCCAAGAAATTCTACACCGCTTTGGTCCAGAAGAAACAGTTGTTGTTCTTGACGCCCTCAAGGAACTTGGATTCAAGTATCTGACCTACTCGGCACAATCCCTCGGCGTTGCCGATTTGGTTGATGTTGTTGGTCGTGATGAGCTGATTGCTGAAGGTAATGCAGCTGTTGATCAAATCGAACAACAATTCCAAATGGGCTTGCTCACTGACGATGAACGTTACGACAAGATTAAGAAAGTCTGGGAAGGCATCAACAACAGTATTTTGAGCCGGGTCAAAACTTCACTCCCAGAATCGAACCCAATTTTCACCATGATTGATTCGGGTGCCCGTGGTTCATGGGGTCAGCTCAGTCAGATGATAGGTATGAAAGGTTTGGTAGTTAACCCAGCCTACGAAATTATTGAGCTGCCAATTAAATCCAACTTCAAAAAAGGATTTGATGTTCTTGAATACTTCATCTCGACTCACGGTGCCCGTAAAGGTTTGACTGATACGGCGTTGCGTACCGCTTCGGCTGGTTACTTAACTCGTCGTTTAGTAAACGTGACTCAAGACGCGGTTATCCGCGAAGCTGATTGTGGCGACAAGCAAGGCACGATCATTACCCGTGAAGAAAGCGAATTGATGGGTGAGAAATTAGCTATTCGCTTAATGGGTCGTTATCTGGCCATCGATTTAGTTCATCCAAAAACTGAAAAAGTCCTGGTTGAGCGCGGTGAATTAATTACTGAGGAAATTTCGGCTAAACTCGAATCTGTTGATCTTAAAGAAGCCGCCATTCGTTCCGCACTGACCTGCCAGAGTCCTCGTGGCTTGTGCCAAAAGTGCTACGGCTACGACTTGGCCTACAATAAATTGGTTAAGACGGGTACTGCTGTCGGTGTGGTTGCTGCCCAAAGTGTCGGTGAACCGGGAACCCAGCTCACTATGCGTACCTTTCATACCGGTGGTGTGGCTTCAGAAAGCGATATTACCCAAGGTTTGCCGCGCGTTGAAGAAATCTTTGAAGTCCGCACACCAAAAGCGAAAGCGGTGGTGGCTGAAGTTTCTGGTGCGGTCAAAATTGTTTCTGGTCAGCGCGATGTCACTGACAGCACCGGCAAGGTCCTGATGTCCACCAGTTCACGCGAAAAGATCATCCAGATTTCTCATCAAGAAGTGGTTGAAAAGAAAATTCCATTCCCAGCCAAGAAAGCTGAACTCGAATTTGCCGTTGAAGATGGTGACAAGGTGACCGTTGGTCAGGTCTTGTTTACCCATGATAAACAGCAAGTGACGAGCACGGTTGAAGGTACGGTTAAGATTGACCGCACGAGCTTGACCCTTAAGGGTGAAGAACTCGGCGTCCAAGAATACGTCGTGCCATCATCGAAGGGGATTTTGATCCAAGACGGCGACGTCGTTGAGGCTGGTGATCAGCTCACTGAAGGCAGTCTCGACTTGCACCAAATCTTTAAGCTCAAAGGCCAAGAGTTTACGCAAAAATACATCATGCGTGAAATTCAGCACATCTATTCCTCACAAGGTCAGAAGCTCAACGATAAACACGTTGAAATTATCGCCCGTCAAATGTTCTCGAAAGTCTACATTACAGACGCTGGCGACAGTGACTTGATGCCAGGTGAAGTTGTTGAATACATGGATGTGTATACTGCCAACAAAGAACTGAAGAAGACCAGCAAGAAACTTGTTGAGTTTGAGCGCATGTTGCTCGGTATCACCAAGGTTTCACTGGCGGTACGCAGTTGGTTAGCCGCGGCGTCATTCCAAGAGACATCAAAAGTACTCATCAACGCTGCCATTAGTGGTAAGGTTGATGACCTCTCAGGTCTCAAAGAAAACATTATTATCGGTCGGTTGATTCCAGCTGGAACTGGATTCGATATCAACTCGAAGAAATAATCGTCTTACAAATAAACTCGTTCAGTTAATCACTGAGCGAGTTTTTTGTTTGTGCAAATAGTATGTAATCGGTAATTTGGAGTAATGAATCAAATCTCGTTGTAATATAATCTTACTTATCCACAATTAAATTGATGATGCTTGAAAAATATTGTATAATTAATGAGATTTATAGATTAAGTTGGTTTAGTAAAGCAATGAAGGTATTACTGCAAAAAATTAAGCATCACAGCAGGGTTGTAGTGACTTCACTAATGATCCCGATGTTGCTTGTGGCCGCATTTCCGATTGTTGAGCCGTTAGTTGCTAGCGCCATTGAGGACCAGTTTACGATTAAGCAGACAATAACTGCGGAAATTTCTTTTCAAACTCCAGCTACAGATGTGGTCATGAGTGGCTCATTAGCTGGTATTACTGGTGGTACTTCAAATGGCGGCACCCAAGTCAACGTTCTGACCAACAACATCCTTGGGTATACCATGACGATTAAAGCTAGTTCATCACCAGCAATGCAGGGTGATACGCAAGGCGGTACAATTCCAGACTATACACCAGCAACTACTGGCGTCCCAGACGCAGCCTTCAGTGTCGCTGCTAATCAAGCTGAATTTGGGTATACTTTTGAAGCCTCCAGTACCTCTGATCTAGCACTAAAATTCAAAGATAACGGCTCCGGAACTTGTAACACGGGTTCAAGTGATACTGCTGATACCTGTTGGTATAGCTTAAGTACAGCTGCTACCAGTACAATCGTGAGCTCAGCCGCGACTGCGGCTTCAGGCTCAACCTCAACGATTAAATTTCGCCTGACGATTAACGCCAATCCATCGCCAGCGATTCCTCAGGACACATATACGGCGACAACGACACTCACCGCCACCACTAATTAATTCCCCATGCAACGTCTCTCTGTCCTGGTTGTTCTGAGCGTTATTCTGGGTTTGAGCATTGCCTCAACCACTCACGCGTACACCCTAGAGAAAATTGGGTTGGATCCGGCGCGCCAGGATTTTGTAGTTGGGCCAGGTAAGGAAGAGGTTAAGCTGAATCCTGGTGAGTCAAAAACTGTTAACATCCTAGTGTCGAACCGAACCGGGAAAGACCAAGTATTCTCAATTGAAGTTGAAGATTTTTCCGGCTCAACTGATCCCAAAATCCCCGTAGTGTTATTGGGCGCTGATCGCGGTCCGTACTCACTAAAGGACTACCTACATTTTGAAAACCCAACATTTAAGTTGCCTAATGGTACTCGAGCTATCGTGCCCGTGACAGTCACTGTTCCGGCAGATGCCGAAGCGGGTGGTTATTACGGGAGTGTTTTATTTTCGGTGACTCGCCAGCGCGACCCAAACTCTGATGCTGGGGCGCCGGTGGTGAGTCGTGTTGGCAGCTTATTTTTTGTGACTGTCAATGGTCCAGTGAAAACCGAGGGCCAACTGGAAACCTTTGATACCATTGGCTCAAAACGTATTTTTATTTCAACTGGTAAAATTCCAGTGCAGTTGCTGTTTGCCAACACGGGCGCGATTCACTTAACTCCGTATGGTACGATCACCGTTAACAATATCTTGGGTGAACAAGTAGAGCAGGTGATCGTCGACCCGTGGTTTGTGATGCCAGGTAGTAAACGGGTACGAGAATTTGACCTCACTAATCAAGTTAGACTTGGCCGATATACTCTGACCGCAGAGATTAATCGCGGGTATAATGACCAGGTTGATACGCAATCAGTGACAATCTGGGTATTGCCTTGGAAATTGATTCTAGGGGGCACCTTGCTAGTGCTGGTGTTTATCTGGCTGGTTCGCAATTTCCGTTTTACCCGACGTGGCGGCCCAAGTGAAAGAAGCGCTTCACTTCAAAAACCATTCAGCCGCAAGCCAGCGGCGCGTCAATCAAGAACTACTAAATAGAAAAAAAACATAGCGCTCGGTGATGAGCGCTCTGTTTTTAAGGCAGGACTACAAATATCATGTAGCCACGTGAGTTTCAAAAAAATATTTAAAACCACAGGTCAGTATTTACAGACGGCGAAATCCTTGCCGCCGGCTTTTGTGGTTGCTGGTCTATTGTTGTTACTTTTCTCCCTAGTAGCCGTGGCAACCGTTAATGCCGCGGTCATGTCGAGCCCGAGTTATGAACTTGAAGCGGATTCAATCAATATCGGCGGCGACGAGCTGGCCAGTTCTTCGCAATATCTTATCCAAGATACTGTTGGTGAAGCAGGTACGGGTGCGAGCACTGGCGGTGCGTACAGTATTGAAGCCGGCTATCGATCATCAATAGTCAACACTTTTATCTCAATGAGTGATTCCGGAGACTTTGAACTTTCCCCGCCGCTCGGCGGTATCACTGGCGGTACGGCCAACGGTTCGACTACGGTGTCAGTCTTAACCAATAATCCATCAGGTTACGCTCTTTATATTAAAACGGAAACTACGCCAGCATTAACTTCGGATACTGATGAGATTAGTGACTATGTACCGGCTGGGGCGGTACCGGATTATAATTTCAGCATACCTTCAGCCGCGGCGGTATTTGGGTTCTCCCCCGAAGGCGCTGATATTGTGGCTGATTTTCTAGATGATGGCAATGATTGCGGCGTCGGCAGTAGTGATGCTGTTGATCGTTGCTGGCAAGGATTGGATACTGTTGACCAATTGATTGCGTCACGTCCAACAAGTAATAATCCGACTCCAAGTGAAACTGTAATTAAATTTCAGGTCGGTATCGACAGTGGTCGTAATCTAACGGCAGAGATTTATCGGGCCACAACAACGGTGACAGCGATTGAATTATAGGTATGGGGGCTTTTTCATGTCGAAATTGGCGCTGGTGGCTCGTCATATTTTTATTTTGCATTGTCGGTGTTCAGGCTCAGGGCGTGGCCGCGCTCACGAGCACTTTTCAGATTAAGGCTTCAGTGTTGGGGGCGGATGTCACGCCGCCATCGCGACCAACTGACCTGAATGCGACCGTCATTTCAACTTCACAAGTTAATCTGACGTGGACAGCGTCGACGGATGATTTCAATGTTGCCGGGTATCAAGTGTTTCGTGACAACGTCCAAATTGCTACGAGTACGAACACCTCGTATATTGATACTGGCCTGACCCCAGCCACAACGTACACCTATACGGTAACCGCATTTGACGCCACGCCCAATATTTCTTCAGCTTCGGATCCAGCTGTAGCGGTTACTCAAAGCGTTCCGTCCCCAACCCCAACTCCATCCGGGGGCGGAGTTTTACCTTCTCATCGAGCACTCGAAGCCCTGGTACTACAAGAGATTACGGTAACTGCGGGAATTAATCGTCTTGATGTTGATGTACAAACAAATCACTACAGTGTGGCGCGCCTGGCGTGGGGTGTAACTTCGACCTACGAACAAGGCACAATTTCTGGTATTGCGTACCAAACCAATCATCAGTTTATACTGTCCACACTTGATGCGGCCACAATTTACTATCTCAAGATCGAATTAATTGATCTGCAAGGGCAGGCAATTACGGTTGAGCGCATCGTGCAAACATTGCCCGGCGCAGACACAACACCACCACCAAACGTTACGGAGCTCACAGCGGTTGTTGCTAACCAAAAGATATATCTTCATTGGCAAAATCCAGTGACAGCAGACTTTGCTGGAGTGCGTGTAGTTCGTTCGAGTAATGTATTTACGCCGTCACCGTACGGCGGCTTGGTGATGTATCAAGATAAGGGTACGAGTTTTACTGATTCAAAAGTGGTGCCGGGCCATTGGTATTTTTACAGCGTCTTTAGTTATGATTCCACTGGTAACTATGCCTCTGGTGCCTTAGTTAGTGTTGCTTATAATGTCAGCAGTGCGACCGCTATTCCAGTGGTGACCGGGAATAGTACGACGACTAAGCCGTTACTGAGCCCGCAAGTTAATCTTGAACTGGTCACTGATGCACTGACGACTCAGGCATCTAGCACGCCGTGGCAACTAGTGTCAGGGGAAGAGTTCGCCCTGAGAGCTCAGAAAAAGAATTCGTTTAACACTACGTTTGGGGTAGTTATAATTAGAAATCAAGACGGTAGTACGACAAGTTATTTCTTGCAGCCGCAGGAGGATGGCTCTTTGAGAACGGATGCACTGGTAATGGCAGCGGCTGGTGCGTACGAGGTGGAAATTCAATGGTATAGCCAGCGGCAAGAATTGCTCGGGGTTACTCAACAGTTGCTTATCGTTCAGGCGATACCAGCTGTTTCGTTGATTACTCAATTGATGCGGCTTTTGATTCAGAAAGCGGATTATATTTTAATGGCATTGATCGCGGGATTCGTGATTATGCTCCTGATTCGTAATGTGATTTTAGGAAAGAAATAAATTTAATTTTGTACGCACCATCAGCGCCGCAGGCTGTTTTTTTGTGTTTGGAAGACCTGCTCTGTTTGTGGTATAATATAGCTACATCATCACATATTGTATGATGCGAAGGTGAAAAATATTTGGCTAAATTTGTAGGGTTTAGAGCTCAACTTACTTTTTCGAGTCAGGTGATATTTTTTTGTATCACAATTCTTTGCGTTGCTTTATGTGTACCACTACAAACTCAAGCGGCCTTTAATCCGGAAATTAACTATCAAGGTAAGCTGATTGACACTGGTACTGGAGATCCTGTGGCGACTGATGATTATAATTTTGAATTCAAATTATACGATGCTCCAACTGGCGGTAACTTGGTTTGGACGGAAACACGCACAGGCGGCAATCAAGTGACGGTCACGGACGGCTTATTTAGTGTGATGCTCGGGAGCGTTAACTCACTTGCAAGTGTTAATTTCAATCAGACCCTATATTTAACGGTTAATGTCGGTGGCACGGGCGCTCCAACCTGGGATGGCGAAATGACCCCGCGCAAACGATTGGGGGCGGTGACGGCAGCGTTTGAAGCTGACCGATTGGATGGCCTTACTTCCTCAGACTTCCTTTCAACTTCTACCTTTAGTGCGCCAAGCATTGGTTCAGTTGGATCCTCCTCGGCTACTACGACCGCTGCTGGTAACTTTGTTGTATCAGGTGCTACTCGCTTAGCTTCCTCACTCTCTGGGATTCTTAAAGCCACTGCCGGTTATGTCACCACTGCTCTGGTAGACCTGGCTAATGATGTAACCGGCATTTTAGGAATTGACAATGGCGGTACAGGTATTGCTACTACCCCCTCCTATGGGCAACTTCTAGTGGGTAATGGCTCTGGCTACACGCTAACAGCCACATCTTCGCTTGGAGTTGCTATCTCTGATACAACAGGAACACTTGCAGTGGCGAGAGGGGGAACTAATGCCACTGCTCAAACTACAAATGGCGTATCATATTTTAATGGCACCGCTATTACCTCCGGATCTAGTCTCGTATTTAATGGGACTAATTTAGGAGTAGGGACATCGACTCCAAGCTACACCTTATCAGTGGAAGGTACGGTTGGTTTTCAAGGTAATAATTTCGCCACTACTACAATCGGCAATTTCACGAGCAACGTAACTATCGGAGCCATTGATTCTTTTATTGGTAAGATTCCGTTTATACGTTCTTTGGCTGAAGATGGTACAGCTTTACTTGTGAATAAGGGAGCTTTCTACGTTCAAGAAGACTTGGCCACTAATGCTTTACCTATTGTTGGGTTTATTAGTGACGACCTAAGCTCATCAGCTACGATTACCTATGCCACAACCACAGGTGCACTTGCTATTAGTTCCACAGCTACAACAACATCCAACGTGGGCTTTGATATTTCGTCCGGTTGTTATGCAATAAACGGAACATGTATTACTGCTAGTGGCAGTAGTCAATGGACGACTAGTGGCGATGATGTATTTTATATAAACAGTAATGGTGGTGGCGTTGGCGTGCTCAATGATTTTATGCCGACATTCATCCTTGGGAAAGCGGATGCCTCCGATTTCGCAGGATTCACATGGTCGAGCTCCACTGACAGACTTTCGTTTACCGGTGCGATTGGAGGATATGGATTTGATGGGCCAATCATTAATAGTAGTAGTACTGCCACTTCAACGTTCGCTGGAGATATTCAAATAGCAAGTGGGAAAAATCTCCAAGTCTCAAATATCTTTGCGTATAGCCCGCTCAATATCTCAACAAATTTAAATGTAACTGGTGCTGGTACTTCTACTTTTGCTAATGGGATTACTCTGACAACGGGCTGTATCACAGTTGGTGGTGTGTGTGTAGGAGGGTATGCAACAACCTCAGTTGACTATTGGCTCACCACAAAAACAACTGACGATCTTGTTCAGGGCGCATCAAATTTGTACTGGTCAAATACACTTTTCGACAACCGTTTATCAGCCTCAAGTTCGATTGCCGGCATTACTACACTTTCAAATCTGACATCAGTTGGCACGATCACGAGCGGTACCTGGAGCGCCACCGAAATTGGGATCAGTAAGGGCGGCACTAATGCAACTTCGCAAACTACCAATGGAGTGACTTATTATGACGGTACGTCTATTACTTCGGGAACGACGTTAGTTTTTAATGGCACAAATCTGGGCGTGGGCTCATCAACTCCTGGGTTTAAGCTGTCGGTTGCTGGTGACGCTTGGTTTGATGATGGTGGTGGAACAACTAATATCTGGGCCGAGCAAAGTGAAATTATCAGAAACGATGGCGTGACTAATTATTTTGGTAACGTCTCGGGAGTTAGTTTGCCAGTAGTGATTCGTGCTGGTGGTGCGGATCGGATGTATATAGATAATTCCACGGGTTTCGTCGGGATCGGCACGAGCAGCCCAACACAATTATTGGAATTACGAACATCTGGTGCGTTGGGTCCAGTGATCAAATTAGATGCTGCTGAAAGTGGAGCTGGAGCGTGGGCTCTGGTAGCTAAAGCATCTGGTAATTTAGCGACCGGA
>JAGONZ010000070.1 GCA_017992755.1 Candidatus Buchananbacteria bacterium
AGATAAAGCTGAACGCTATCCACCGCAACTGTCCGGTGGTGAAAAGCAACGCGTGGCTATTGCTCGCGCCCTCATTCACCGGCCAAAGATTTTACTCGCCGACGAACCGACCGGCAACCTTGATACGCTCAATTCCAAAGATATTATTGATCTATTGTTGAAGATCAACGAATTTGGCACCACTGTCGTATTGGTAACGCATGCCAAAGACATTGTAAATGGGTTAAAGCGCCGCGTCATTACCTTAGAAGCGGGAAAGGTTATTAGTGATCAGAAAGTCGGTAAATACATCCTATGAGCACCCTTCTCCTCAGCCTTCATCGTAGTTTCGTTTTCGCTCTGCAATCGTTTTGGCGCAATATTTGGTTATCATTGGTGACCATCTTCATTATTTTTCTGACGTTCATGTCAGTAAATTTTTTGGTCGTCATTAATGCTATTTCAGCTTCAGCGGTGGCGGCAGTCAAAGACCGGATTGATGTGTCAATTTATTTTAAAGATGGGGTAACTGAAGCGGCGATCACCGACGTTCGCTCCGACTTGGTAACCTTGCCCGAAGTTAAGGCAATTGTGTATCGATCATCAGATCAGAATTTAGAAGAATTTAAGTCCCGCCATGAGGGTGATGAAAAGATTGAAGAGACCCTGCGCGAACTTGAGGGCAATCCGCTCGGCGCCACCCTTATTGTGAAAGCTCGCGATCTTAATGACTATCCAGCAATCCTCAAATCACTTGATAAGCCTGAATATGATGACTTGATCGAAGAAAAAAGCTATGACGACCATCAAGTAGTAATTGATCGGATTAATGCGATCACTCAAAACGTCCGGAGTGGCGGTATTATCATTAGTCTCGTGTTTGTGCTGATAGCCGCCTTAATTGTCTTTAACACGGTTAGAATCGCAATTTTCACCCATCAGAACGAAATTACGATCATGAAGCTAGTTGGAGCAAGCAACTGGTTTGTGCGCGCCCCGTTTGTATTTGAAAGCTTGCTGTATGGGCTCGTAGCATGTGTAATCGCGTTGGTAATTATCTATCCGGCATTGGCCCTGATTGAACCTGAATTATCACGCTTCTTTAGTACTGACTTTGACATTGTTGGTTACTTCAATCGCAACTTATTCCTGATCTTTGGCGGACAACTCCTCGGAATTATCGTCCTCAATCTGGTCAGCAGTAGCATCGCGCTCCACAAGTATCTTAAAGCCTAACTTATGCCAAACTTTGACTACCGAACCTGGCGCCCCTGGGTTCGGCGCAGCGTCGGCACAACTTTTGTAGTCTTTGGAGTCTTGGCGCTAATCACGCCATTCACTCCAGGCTCATGGGTGGGATTGTTTGGGTTGGAGATGTTGGGGTTACGAAAGGGGATGGTCGAGAAATTGAAACCTTATATTAAAAAATTTAGAAAATAAGAGAGCCCCGTCGAAACGAGGCCCTTACAACGTCTTTACTTTTATTAGTACCCGGTCAAGGAATCAGAGAGTCTCTGGAACTTTCCTTCGAGTCCTTGCATGTGTTTAAGTTGCGATTCTAACTCCTTGGCAGTCCGATAATGCATTGCGGCTACTTGCTGGAAGATATTATTTGCCGTACGAGCGTAATTGTCACCGAAATAATCGCGGAACTTTTTCAGTTCCACATATTCGACGCGTATGGCCGTAAAGACATGCTCGGATTTATGTGGGACTTTTTCAATCTCAAAGTGAACTGCGATTAAACCTTCGGAAGCACGCGAGTATTTGTTTGGTCTACATACAGCCAGACGATAACCGCGTCCCCTGCAAACATACCCGCCATTATGGCCCCAAGAGTGTATTACTTCCTGATCACTAGATTCTTCCCCGGTTTCCAAACGCTTAAAAGTAACTTCTCCAGACATCGTGCCATGCAACTCCAAGACTTGAGTTCCGAGATCTACTGAGAACTCTGTACCAAAGCCCATGGCTTCAAACGTAGTTGTGATCTGTAGGTCAATTTTCTTTATCCCGTGGCTGAATATTCCATCTGATCGAAACGGAAGCATCTCTCTTAATTGGGTAAAGCCCCGGATCTCTTGCAGATGAACTTCACCAAGCCTTGTCTGTAGTAGTTCGTCAAATTCCGTCGCCGAAAGATCCTTAAGTGAAACTCTACTGTTGCCGAGTGCAAAGTCAAGATCTTGTTGAGCTTTGCTTTTGCTGTCGCCGTTAGCCGAAGCCATTGGGTGTACCTCCGTTGTTTTGGTTGTGGAAGAACAAAATGTGAGATCGAGACCTCACATGACAACAATATATTAATACATAGACCAAGTCAAGTCATTCAAATTAAAAAGCTCCAAAAACTTATGGGGCTTTTTACCGGTGATATATATCTAGATCTAAGCCTTTTTCTTAGCCACCAACCATTCCGGTTCCGGAATAAACGTAATCGAATCCCAATGATCTATCTCAGCTTCGGTAAAGTCGTAATGCATTTGATAAATTGTTTCGACGCTGCCATGCATCACCTGATTCCAATCGAGGCCTAATTTTTGAGCCGCAGCTTTAACTTCTTCTTCGGTCGGACCTTCAAGCTCCACAAATGTCGGCACCCACGGCCACGTATCAATGGTTACCTCAACATCACCAAGCAACCATTTCTCCCGTTTTGTTTCTTGATAAGCCTTAGCC
>JAGONZ010000032.1 GCA_017992755.1 Candidatus Buchananbacteria bacterium
AGCGCGCCAGCTAAATAGATCTTTCTGATTTTATTAGACACGTCATGTCTCCAGTTGTGACAGATCTTTGCAAAGAACACTCCATGCAGTTTAAGTGATCTCAAGAAATTGTCAATTACTTGGTTGCCTGGATTAGATTGTGGTATACTATACTCATTATGGAAGGCAACAAACTTTATCGTCCGATTTTGCGACGGGCCTGGGAAATTACGTGGCGGTTTAAGCACCTCTGGGTGTTTGGATTTTTTGCCGCCGTGCTCGGTAACGTCGGTGAATATGAAATCATTAGTCGCTTTGTGTATGATGCCGGTGCGCGCTCGGCGTTGATCGATAGCGTAATCGAAATGTTTCGAGTCGGCCTTGCTCAAGGTGAGGGCAATTTACTCCAAAATTTCGCCAGCTCAATTGCCAGTGACCCAAAAACATTCTTAATTATCCTTGTAATTTTAGTAATTACGCTCGCAATCAGTTTATTTGTACTCTGGTTAGCCGTCGTTTCGCAAATCGCCCTAGTCCACAACATCGCACGCTGCCATCGAGGCGAACATCCAACGATTTCCGAAGGCATTGATTCAGCGAAAGGCAAGGTCCTGCTCGTTGCGGCCATTAATATTTTAGCTAAAGTTGGCATTTATATCTTGTTTGCCTTACTAGGCTGGCAAATTCTATTCCTCGAACCCTTTGGCATCTTTGGCAGAGTCGCGTTTTACATTTCCTACGTCATCTTCATTATTGCCGTCCTCCTGATTGCTTTTGTCTTGAAATTCCAAATGCTCTACGTAATCTTAGCTGGCGACAACTTCAAAACCGCATTCCATTCGGCGTTGCGTTTAGTTAAAGGTGGCTGGTTAATCGCCCTGGAAATGGCGCTGATCATGTTTATCGCCTACATTGTCGCTGTGTATGGCTTCGCCATTGCTGGCGTCACTTTACTGGTCTTACCATTTATCTTAGCGAAACTCTCACTCTTCCCCTTAGTACTCGTCCTGCCAGTAGTCGGAATTGTCCTGATCCTCCTCGCCATTCTGGCTGTGATGACAATGGTCATTCTTACCGCTTTTCAATGGTCTGCTTGGACGCTCCTCTTTCTCCGACTCACTGCTGGTACGGAAGTCAGTAAACTTGAACGTATTGGTCGCACAGTACCGAGATATTTGAGACGGTCGTAATGGTTATGCGGACAGGTCGCCCCGCCTGCCAATAGCATTCGGGCAGGGACCTGTCCCTACAACGGTAACCCTACCTTTGGTGGGGTTTTGTTTATTAAGGGTTTGAACTGTATAATAGGTACTGAACCGTATAAACCCGTCGCTCGCGAGCGACGGGTTATAATAGATACACTATGCCAAACCTCGGTCCAAAACTCGAAGATTTACTACCAAAGAAAACTCAGGACGACAGCGCATCCACTGACGGTGCTGGCGCTGCCCTCGATCAGAAAATGATCGATATTCGGATTAAAGAAAAAGAGCACGAAACCGAACAACTTGCCCAGCAGCAAGGCTTGCCCTACGTTGATCTCGTGGGCTTTGCGATTGGCCCTGATACAATTGTCACGATTGATCGCGAACGCTCTGAATCCCTCAAAACCGTTTGTTTTTTAAACACCGGTGAACAAATTCGCCTCGGCACGACGAGCTATTCAGAATCAGTACAACAATTGGAGCAGGAAATAAAAGAGAACTGGCACTCTGAAGTCGCGACGTATTTAATCTCCGAAAATAGCTTCCGTCATGCGTTGAAAATTTATGACGCCTTGCCAAAGATCACGCCAAACAAGGGCGGTGTCAAAATTACTGAAGAAGAAATCAATCAGTACCGGAACGAAATTAAAACTTTTGCCGATCTTAACGAGAAAGTGCAAAAAGCCAACATTACCGAACTGGTAACACTCGTCATTGCCGGCGCTATCGAATCCCGCTCATCAGACATCCACATTGAAGCTGAAGAAGCGGCGATCAAAGTCCGCTATCGCGTTGACGGCGTCCTTAACGACGCTGCCAGCTTACCAAAAGAATCCTGGAAGAAACTCATCGCCCGGCTCAAGGACCTGGCTCGGCTCAAAATTAACGTCACCGACCGTCCCCAAGACGGCCGCTTCTCAATTCATCTCAAGGATGACCACATCGACGTTCGTGTTTCGGCGTTGCCCACTGCCTTTGGTGAAAGTGTGGTTATTCGTCTCCTGATGTCTTCTGCCACACAACTAAGTTTCGATGATCTAGGCTTGCGCGGTTCAGCGTTCAAGATCCTGTCACGCGAAATCGAGCGCCCCAACGGCATGATCATCACCACTGGTCCAACGGGTAGCGGTAAAACAACAACGCTGTATGCGATCTTGCGCAAACTCAACTCATCCGAAACCAAAATCATTACCATTGAAGACCCAATTGAATACGAACTTAAGGGCATCAATCAGAGCCAGACCAACGACGAATACACCTTTGCCAAAGGCTTGCGCTCAATTGTCCGGCAAGATCCAGATGTGATCATGGTGGGTGAAATTCGTGATTTAGAAACCGCTGAAATTGGTATTCAAGCCGCGCTGACCGGTCACTTAGTCTTATCAACAATCCACACCAACGATGCCTTCGGGACAATCCCCCGCTTCTTGTCGATGGGTGCCAAACCATTCCTATTGGCTCCGGCATTGAACGTAGCCATCGGCCAACGTCTCGTCCGTCGCGTGTGCGATCAGTGTAAAGAAGAATTGGTACTTGATGAAGAAACGCTCACACGTGTTAAAGACTTGCTTGCCAAGATTCCGAAAGACGCCGGCGAAACCTTCGACCTCAATAATTTAAAATTTTCCAAAGGCAAAGGCTGCGAAAAATGCAAAGGTCTCGGCTACTACGGTCGTATCGGCATCTACGAAATTATGCCAATCACCGGTGAAGTCGAAAAGGCGATCACCCAAGGCAATATGAGCGAATACGACATTAAGCAGATTGCGATGAATCAAGGCGTGGTTTCCATGGCCCAAGATGGTATTTTGAAAGCCCTCGATGGAATTACAACGCCAGAAGAAGTATTTAGAGTTGCGGAGTAATTTTTCAGCTGTAAAAAAACAACCTACGAAGGTTGTTTTTTCGTTGGGCGATCCGGCAGACTCTGCCAAATTATTTCAAACATTGATCGAAATACGTCGACCATTGGTGGAATGGCGATCACCACCGCCAACGCTTTGACGTCCGGTCCAATGATTACCACTTTATCATTATAAATATCGATCGTGCTGCGAAATATATATTGTTTAGGCAAATATTTATATTCGCGTCGCAACGTTTCGTCTTGCTGCTCTTTCATTCCCCGTGAATCGTGAGAGAGTAATAACTTAACGGTGGTACCACGCACAGTGCGCCGGCGCATGTAGTCTCGAAAAAAATCCGGGTCGATACTCATCCAAGCAGGCGTACTGCCAATACTATAATAGCTTTTGCCTGCATACTCATCGAGAATATCGCGATAAAAACTTTTGAGTTCAGTTCTTGACTGGATAAATCGCACGCCATATTCATGCGAATCGTTATTACCCAAGCTTTCAAGAAATGGCACGAGGCTTACTAGATCTGCTAGGCGACGTTCATACAGTGAGGCCAGACGATTAGGACGAATTGGTGCGTAGAATTGGTACGCACCACGATTATACATCGAGACTAAGTTCTGTTTATATAACCGCTCAAGAATTGGATAGGCGGTTGTGCGCTTAATGCCCATTGCTTGAGCTAAGACGCTGGCGGTGGCACCGTTCAGCTTTAATAACTGAACGTAAGCATTGATTTCTGGCTCTGCTAAGCCGAGATTAGTCAGTGTCGTGATAAGGGTTTTTGACATATGTTGTTATTCTTTTACAACACAACTTTATTGTGCTCTATTTTAGCTTAAATACATGCTATATATAACCTCTAAAAGTCATATATTATTGACATTGAGCTAAATATAGTATATACTAACACGTTGTATTTGAGCAATGCTGTACATTTTCACAACTATTTGAAGGAGATTAGTCATGAAAGAGTTGGTTAAGGCGCTTATTGAAAAACACAAGGAGGAAATGGCAGCCGCACTCAGCAAAATGCTTGGCGGCGGAACTCTCCCCATCGATGCCATTGCCCGCTATACACTTGCCTTTGCCGGTCCATTCACCGATCTCCTGGGCAAGACAGGCCCATGGGTCCGGCACGAACGAGCCCGATATGCCATTAGCGACAACTTGCGTTGTGAGCAATCAGAAGACCATGTGGGGATGCTCTTTGAGTTCGCCGACGCCTGCGGCGTTACATTCACCCACGAACATCATCGGGCAATCGCTCAAGAGATGCAGGCGTTGCGCAATCTGATGCGCAATGTAAACACTGCTGGCTTATCTGGTCTTACCGTGCTCACACTTCTGGAAAACATCTCTGAGGTGTTTATCCCAGAGCTTGAACGCGCAGCAGTTGCGCTTAGCGTTGCGAACCTGACGTACACACAAGTGCATGGCGTTGCCGATCAGGAACACTCGAATGCCTTCACCATAGCGCTCGAGGCCGAACTTGGCTGTGGCTATGACCAACCCGAGAAATTGGTTCAGCAAGCGGCCGAGGTGACGATGAACCTTCTCCATGCGGTATTCGGCACCCGCTAATTCGACAAGCACAAAAGCCCCGCCTGTGACTCAGGCGGGGCCCTTATTTTTTACAGAATCTCCTATTTTATTTTTACTACCCTACTTCCTTTATCTTTGAGTGCGAACTCGAATCTAGTGGTATTATCCAATAAAACATCCTCTACTCGATCCGCCCACTCAATCACCGTGACAACTCCGTGTTGCCCCATATAGTCCAGCAATCCAATATCAATCAACTCCCCGCCTTGTGCCAACCGATAGGCATCGATATGAACTAATGTCTGAATACCGTGCTTTGGCTTGGATAATTGATACACTTTCATCAACACAAACGTCGGACTCGTAATCGCATCTGGATCTAGTCCTAAGGCCTTGGCTAAGCCTTTGGTAAATGTGGTTTTACCAGCACCAAGATCACCAATCAGCGCCAAGGTTTCACCACCACGAAGACCGCTCGCAATTTGTTTAGCAAGTTTGAACGTGTCTTTTTCAGTTGTAAGTTGGTGAATCATTATTGTAGTTCCTCCCCTAGGATAGGGGAGGTGTTATGTGAGGGGTCAAACCTCCAATTCCCAATTCGGATCTGCCTCAACATGCTTCCAATTATCAACCTTGGGCTTTTTCTTCTGCGTCAGATAATACGCCGCATACGCAATCATCCCCGCATTATCAGTACACAAAGATTTATCTGGTGCTAACAAGGGTAATTCCAATTCGGTAGCTAATAGCTGCAATTTCTCACGCAATTGATTATTAGCCGCCACACCACCAGCAACGATTAATGTTTTCGGCTTATATTCTTTCGCCGCGCGCTTCATTTTGGTCACCAAGACATCAAGGGCCGCTTCTTGAAATGAAGCACAGAGATCAGCGATAATCTTTTTATCTTTCAAATTTACTTTTTGGCTTTGATACAACACTGCCGTTTTCAAGCCCGAATAGGAAAATTTTAAATCTATTGATTTCGCCATTGGTCGCGGAAACTCATACGCTTTGGGATTACCTTGCGCGGCTAATTGCGAAATGATTGGTCCGCCAGGATACCCGAGTCCTAAAATTTTAGCCACCTTGTCATATGCTTCGCCCACGGCATCATCAACCGTCGCTCCAACTTTGCGACAACTCGTCGCATTTTTCATATAAATAATTTCCGTGTGACCACCAGAAACAATTAATGCTAGCGCTGGAAATTTAATTGAGTTATTAGCCAGCGCACCAGCAATATGGCCGTACATATGATTAACAGCGAGCAGCGGAATTTGCCATGCAACTGATAGCGCCCGCGCTGTTTCGACACCAACTCTCAGCGAGGTAATTAGCCCCGGACCGGCGGTCACTGCCAAGAGGTTAATTTGCTTCGGCTTAATTTTAGCGATTGCTAAGGCTTCAGTGATCACGGGCAACACGCGCTCGACATGATGACGCGCCGCCACTTCCGGCACGACACCGCCATACTGCGCATGAATTTCAATTTGCGACGCCACAACGCTACTCAACAACATTGGTTTCCCACGCTTAACCGTGAGAATGGCCGCGGCTGTCTCGTCACAAGAGCTTTCAAGTGCTAAAATAGTCATACACGTATCCTACGGTATTTTTCACGACTGATCAACGTCATATATACTGTATGCCGCAAACGACGTTTAAGTCTCAACCTCACTCGAGCGATATGAAACAGACTCTAGTTATTTTGATTTTAGTCGCATTAGCCGCCGCCGTTGGTGGAACAGCAGTTTTTGCTCAACAATACGTGAAGCGCAATTTGCCAACTAGCGCCAAAATTAATCTCCACTTTACCACCCAAGCCCCGTACGGCAATTGGGCCGAACCTTGGCAGAACGCCTGCGAAGAAACATCGGTGATTATGGTCGACACGTTTTATAAAGGCGATACCTTGAGCAAAGAAAAAGCCAAGCAGGAAATTTTGCGCGTGTTTAATTTAAAAACCAAACAGTTTGGCGCCAGCAAAGATGAATCCATGGATCGCGTGGCGGACCTAATCAACAGCGCCGACCTGGTCTGGAAAGCCAAAGTCGTCGTCGCTCCAACGCTTGATGATATTAAAAATGAATTAGCCGAGCAGCGACCAGTAATCATTCCGGTTGATGCCCGCAAGCTCACGAGCAACCCGCAATACGAAGTTTCGACCGTTAAGTACCACGTCTTCATTCTGTCAGGCTACGATGACGAAAAACAACAGTTCATCGCCCAAGACCCAGGCATTTCCCGGGGTGCCAATTTCCGCTACGGTTATGACGAGATCATGAATGCCATTAGCGACTATCTGATCCAACAAGGCCAACAAGCCAACTTGACCGACGCGTCAACACGTAAAGCGGTGATCTTTACGGAGAAACGCTAATCACAACAGATCAAACACCTGGCTCCTGCCGGGTGTTTTTAATATAACTGATAACTTGAAACCTCGGCCATTTTCAGCTATAGTACGCCGGTCGAATATAGGTTCGGCACAGAACGTTACAAGGAGAGTCGTCAATGAGTGGAATGGTAGGAATAGTGTTATTGGTGGGCATTTGCTCTGGCTGCTTGCTCATCACGGGCACAGCACACCCCTGGTCACGGCGAATCAACGAACTCAAAGAATGGGGCGTATTCTTGCTGACCGGCGTGGTTATCGCCCAAGTATGGGCAAATGTTGACTACGCCAGTTACCACGAAACTTTGCATAATGCCTGGTTTCAGATCCATGGGATAGAAGTGTCGCTCCACTTCCTCGTGAACGAGGTATTCATGCTGTTTTTCTTTGGCGCCGTTGCCAAGGAGCTAGCGGAAGCGATGAACGTCGGGGGCGTGCTCCACCGGCGCCGCGCCATCCCACCATTTACTGCTGCCTTTGGCGGCATGGTCGTTCCTGCTGCCATCTATGGCTGCTTCTGCCTATTCGCCGATGAGCCTCAGTGGAGCGGTTTAGCGGTGCCCTGCGCAACAGACATTGCGTTCGGCATCTTGGTGTACGAATTTGCTGCTGCCACCTGGCCAACAACAACCCGGCAACTGGGACGGACATTTTTGCTCGCCCTGGCAATTGTCGATGACTTGCTTGGCATGCTCGTGATTGCCCTGTTTTACTCAGAGGACGGCATCGCAGGATTTCTGACGCTCCGAGTTTGGCTGTGGTTAAGCATGAGCGTTGGTGGCGTCGTCCTCGGACTGTGGTTGAAGCACCTGGCAAAGTCCAAAGTGATATTTGAATCATGGTTGCCATATCTTGGACCAGCAGTAATCACCTGGATCGGCCTCCACGAAGCTGGGCTGCACCCGTCACTGGCACTGGTGCCGATCGTGATGTTTTGCATGCCGATGTATGGACGCGATGAAGGGATATTTGCCAAGGGTGAATCTGAGCGGCGACATGATACGGTCAACCGCTTTGAACACGCTGTCAAAAGTCCCGTTGACATCTTTCTGTTGTTTTTCGGGCTCGCCAATGCCGGCGTGCCCTGGGTGAATGGCGAAGCTTCCTGGACGCTGTTTTCGACGGCCGTCTTATTGGGACTATTGGTTGGTAAAACCATTGGCATCCCGATCAGTACGTGGCTGATAGCCCGCCTCCAAGGTGTGCGTGGCGCGATCCTGTTTGGCACGGGGCCAGACGGCTTACGCATGCCTCACTTGATCGTGATCGGCGCTGCTGCGAGCATGGGATTCACCGTCGCCATTTTTGTAGTGGTGGCGGGAGAAGACTTACCCGAACTCAAGCTTGGAGCAATAGCAAGCTTCAGCGCCTTTGCTCTCGCCAAACTGCTTAACATAGCATTAATTCGACCAACCAAGGAGACGTAAATCATTAGCCCTCTCTAACTCAAGCCGTGTCCCGCAACAATCTGCGGGACACGGCTTCTTAATTTCCCTACTAAACTCACAAAACAAAAACACCTCGAAGTGAGATGCTTTTGTGTTAGTAGTCCCAAGGGGAATTGAACCCCTGTTACCAGGATGAAAGCCTGGTGTCCTAACCATTAGACGATGGGACCAAATTTTTCCACGAATGATTCTAGGATAGCGTAAATCGGATGAATTGTCAATTAAAACCCGCCTTCGCCAAGGCTATAGCGCGGCAAAGAAAAACGGCTACCGTCGGAACGGTAGCCATGAATACTGCGGCGGTTAGGCGGTGACTTCTTCATACTTGTTGCGAAGAACGACTTCGGAGTCACCGGTCTTGAGATTGATAAACTTGACGGCCAGCGAGACTCGGTTGGTTTCATCAAGCACGCCCCACAAGGCGTCGGAAACGTCTGCGATCGAGCCGTGCAAGGGAATCAAGTACGGATTGCCCTGGAATGATGGCAGCGGGTTATCATCGCGCTCGTAGGTGGTGAGGCAACGTCCATACCCCGCCGGGATCTCCAGGTAGTGGGAATAATGGGACTCGCATGCCTCGCTGAACTCCATCCGCTTTTGGATCACCAGCTCAAACGTCGGCCGAGATCCGAGCACGCAGGAAATCCTGCCGGTGATCCGTGACGTCGAATTGGGAAAATCGTTTTCGAAGCGCTGACAGGACAGCGCGGTCATCAAACCGCCGGGCACACAGGTCGCCGGAATCAGGACATCATCGGTCTGAAACCCATTACTGAATGCGAAACACCAGGGCCGTTCGCTCATGGCGGTATACAGGATGTTCTTGGCCTGTTCAGGCTTAACCCTGGCGGGATCAGCCGCCACTGTCCAGACGCGCCCGTTACCGTCTTTTTTGTACAGACGGTTGCGACTGTCGTCGCTCCGACCCATCGTCCAGGTTACGCCGATCGCGCGCATTCCTTCATCATCCATCCCCACCACAACCCCGCGTCCGGGATACGAAACTGACCGGAGCCTGGAGTTCAGGTTTGCCTCAGCGAGTAATCGCAATTTCTTAAAATCCGTAGCTTCCATGACTGGTTCCTCCTATGTTTTGAACCACTTTTACCCTAACGATTTTACTACTAATTGTCAATGGGCAATGTTGCTGTCAAGCGAATGAGGTCTTCCCTTTTTCTGATAAATTTGTCATACTTAGGCCAA
>JAGONZ010000071.1 GCA_017992755.1 Candidatus Buchananbacteria bacterium
AGCTCGAGGAGCCTACTGAGCCAACCAAAGAAGACTGGGAAGAAGCTGACAGGAACTACGATCATGATCAGGAAGCTACCGAGCGCTCTGGTTGGATTGATTCACGTCGACTACTTGAACAAGAAATTTCCAATGAATCCCAATCCGGACCTGAAGCACCATCGGCGCTATCAGTCACTGTAATCGAGCCGGCAGCACCACCTACTCTACCCCCTTCCGAGGCCGTGTCGACACCGACAGCAACGCCACCAATACAAGCGATGAGCAAACCGCCCGTGCAAGAACCACTATTCTAAACTCTAACCCAAACCCACCCCGCTCCTGGCGGGGTTTATCTTTGGCACTGCGGACAATAATGAGTCCCGCGACCGTTAAGCTTAATCTTCACCAATTGAGTTTTACATTTCTTACAACAATCACGCTGGCGGCCATACACATTCAAATATTTTACATACCCACCAGCAATCCCTTCAGCCGTCAGATAATTCCGCGCTGATGTCCCCTTCTTAAGAATTGATACGTTTAAAATTCGTTTTAAGTGATGATGTAAGGATTTAATTTCCAGATCAGCAACATCATGAGCTAAGCGCATCGGTCGGACACCTGCTGAATAGCATGATTCATCAGCATAAATATTGCCCACTCCCGCAATCAATTCTTGATCCATTAAAATCTTCTTGATATTCCGCTTCGGGTAGCGGCGAATAATCTCGGTAAATCTTTTGAGGGTAAATTCTTTTGATAATGGCTCAATGCCATACGCGCTCGTCATTTCATTCAAGATCTTTTGATCCACAAGACGCATCCAGCCAAATTTACGTAAGTCATTGAAGTATAAAATACTGCCGTCAGTAAAATTAATGGTGACGTGGGTATACTTATTGGGCAAATTATCGAGCCCGCCCGATTGCGGATGACCGCCAACCACTAACTCACCCTTCTTAGGTTGAAAGATAAGTTGTCCGGTCATTTTGAGATGCACAACTACAAACTGCTGGGCTGATAAGGCAATAATCAAAATCTTTGCCCGCCGCTCAACACTTTTAATTCTTTTACCCTTCAGCGCTTTAGTGAACTGCCCAGCTGAAAGCGGCCGAACCATTTTTGGCCAGTTAACGCTAACCGCTTTAATTGTTTTGCCAACAATGCGCGTTTCTAATTGTCGCCGCAAGGTTTCAACTTCTGGGAGTTCGGGCATATGGACCAGTATAGCACGAAATAAAAAGGGCACCGCCGCGGAGGCGATGCCCATAGATCTCAACAATACTTACGATGCGAGTGCCTGACAAACCTGCTGTTTGAACCGGGTGGCACTACCCCGATTGACGACAATCGGTTTGATGCCCTGGCTTTTGAGCGAGTCACTAACGGCGTGCCCAATCCCAGAGCGGATCAGCACTACGAGCGTCTCAGGTCCAGTTGCCCGCTTTACCTGCCCACAATTGTCAGAATTAATGAACTCGACTGATTTCGCACCAAGCTCATACGCAGCTTCTTCCAGGCGAGGTTTAGTGGAGGTAATCCGATCAGAAGCGACGATCACCAACCGCTTACCACTCAGAACCAGTGGCAGTGGACGGGCCACCTCGCGCTCTGCTTGACGATGACGCGAACTCAACCCCAGAAGTTCGCCGATGATCTGACGATCATCAGTCCGGATTGCCTGCATCAACATTGATCGATTGTCAAGTAGTACTTCCAGATTCTGATGCTGACACAGCACGTCTACTCCCGGTCTGCCAAATTGGTGCTTGATCGTCGCCAAAGCCATAAGTAGGTTTTGCAACTTGACCATTGACCACGACTCACTTCCAACTGGCAAGCTGGCCGTATACGACAAAATCGCTTGGCGCAATTCATCGTGACGGTCAACCTTAGTGACTGATCGCTGGCGTGGAGTGTCGGAGGTTTTGGACACCGGAACAGGAGTAGTTTGCTGCCATTTGCACCACCGGTGGTACGTTTCGATCATTGCCATCAGTGATCGCTCGCGCTTGCCTTCTGGTTCTTGAGGATTTATCGCGATGCGATACAAAGGCTCGATACTGCTGACTTCAAACTCTGATTGTAATTTAGCCCAAAGGTCGGATGCCTGTTGACGTAGCACTTGATGGACGCGACGCATTCGAATGGCTTCACATTGATTGGCAATATGCTGACGCATTTTTGGCTCTGCTGCGGGCCAAATCAGAAAGCGCCAGTTACTAAGCGTCACGCGAGTCAGTAGCCACCAGTTCATAGTAACGCCACGCGAACGTAACTCCTCACGGACAATGAGCGCCGCGTCACGACGCACCACAAGAACCAATATCGTCACCATGAGCACAAGCCAAGCTAGGCCCTGCAGTCGATTTCGAATATTAGCCCAAAGAATGTAGTCTCGGTGAAAAGTAGTCATATAGGGCTGATACGCTAGAAAGAAATTCCTTCGCATCGTTTGAAGCATCCACAGATCTTGGTCAATAGACAAAGCTGCGCACATTGCTACTTGAGCAACTATTACTGCCCGAGCATGCGTCACCAATGACTCAAGCGCCTCCTGATTGAAGGCTAAATCGATATCCTTCGTGAAGGGTAACTCTAAGAAGGTTGCCGCCTCAACGATCGATTGATGAGCGCCGTCAGCATTCACGGTCAGAAGAT
>JAGONZ010000033.1 GCA_017992755.1 Candidatus Buchananbacteria bacterium
TAACTTTTGATTCTGACATATTTAAAATTTACAGGTTTAAAATTTACACGTCACCAACGTCCGCTCATGTCCATATGTATTCGGATCTTGGGCAACGAGTTCTTTTTCTAACTGATCAACACTCTCCGATTCTAACGCGGCCGCCTCCATAAACTTTTGATTCTTGGTGTACGGTTCGTAACCATCGGTATAAACGGCGATCTGGGCAACTTCACGTACCGGGATTGTTCCCGTCAATAAATATAATTCAGCCGCTACCTCTCCAGTTACCACGCCGTAACCAATTGGTTCGCCGCGATCATCGACCCCATTGCGATATGTTTGACGAGTAATTGTTTTGTGCGTGGTGCGATCAAGTTCGTCCCAGTTTTTTGGGCGGTGCTCCAGCATGCGCGCCCAGCCATTCGGGGTTGCTAATACTGTTTTGCCCTGCGAGTCATACATGGTTACCCCAGAATCACATAACGAAAACCAATAAATAACCTCGTCTTTAATAACAATACCCGCTGCCGTGGCCGCAAACAGATCATGATCCATGTAATTAATAGCATCCTTGGTGCGACCTTGGGCGCGATTATAATCGCCGACAGCTGAATTACCAACTCGGAACGCCTCGACTAAATCTTCTTGTGAAAACTGTTCATACTTTTCTTCCAACACTTTCAAAGCCTGCTCGCAAAAGATTTTTGAAACTGCAGCCGCGCCTGATGGATCAGGATAGGTATTATCAACAAACTCCAAGGTCACGCCGTCAGCAACGATGGCGACTGGATATTTCTCTGAGCACAGCCAATAATCTTCTTGTAAATGCGTTGGCCATTCCTCACGAGGCAACGTCACACCCAGGCTTTTGAGTGCCATCTCAATGAACGCGGGATCAGGTGAACCGTGGCGGGTAATAAATTTATTCATATTAAATTTTCTTTTCAGTGACCCAAAAACCTAAGCGATATTTACCGCCCAAGAATAATCGGGACTGTGATTCAATGGCTGGAATTGAGCCGAAAATAATCATCGTAATTGGGAACACCACCCACTGGGCAATCATTACCAAATAATTATACCAATGATACTCAGCCGGTTTTGGTGGCAACATAAAGGTATACATAATCGCGTTGACGATCAAGCCGATCATGCCGATCAACATCAGGGTTTCGAGTGTCTGGGGAGCGTTTTGGAAAAAAGCCGTTGATTTTTCACCACTATCAGCAATCCACAACGGCAAGCGACCGAAAATTAAGATTAATAACGGCGCTGTTGCCCATGAGTACATGCCTTCAAATTGATTCCAGAAATACCGCACGCGCACGCGCACCGGAATTGCCCGATTGCGCTCGGCGGAGAAAAATTGCTTCCACAGCCACGGAAAATGCTCAACACCCCAGGCCCAGCGCCGCATCTGCTTGTATTGATTGCGTAAGCTCTGACCGAGTTTACCGATATACACCGTGTCCATCGACACCGTCGTAAACATTGGCACCACACCGTAATCGCCGTTGTAGCGCACGAGACCTTGCAGACAAATGCGAGAATCTTCAGTGACGATTGTTTTGTCATGGAAGCCAACATCGACGAGCATCTGAAAACTCATACTGTGCGATGAAAAGGTCAGCAACTTTTCTGGCCGTGATAAATCAGTGAGTAGCCAAAACGTCGTGGCGGAAGCCACCACGCGAATCAAAGGATTTGATTCCCAAATATTATTATTGTACAGCACCAATGGCTGATAACTCACGCGCGTCGGTTTTGGATGCGTGAGATACGCGTACGTCAGATAGCTAAAGTATTCGCGCGCTGGCAACGTTTCAATATCAAAACAGGAAACAATAACTCGTTCGTACGGAATTTGTAATTCATCAATCAACGGCTTGAGCTGAGTTTCCATGTAGTGCACATTGGAACCTTTGCCTGGCAATTCATCTGGTGCTGGCGGATGAACCGTAGTCAGGAGCTTGAAAAATTTATCGTGATACTTGGCTTGAATCCGTTCGGCAATCGAGCGGAAATTTTCTTCATCTCGAGCTTCACCGCCAAGCACGACAATAAACCGATCCTTAGGGTAATCAGTAGCTAAGAGCGCTTCAAACGATCGCTCGATCACTTCGTACGGCTCTTTGAATGTCGGAAACGTAACGACGTGGTAATAGTTTTTATAATCGGTACCTGTAGCGGCTAAGGCCTGGACTTTGGCCAACCAATCAATTTGCCGATGCTGACGGAATTTTACCCAGGAAATCGTCAACCAGATCATCATGTAGAACAGCCGGATGATCCAGTAGACGCTAAAAATAATGACAAAATAAATCGCCCATAACGGCTGCCAAAATGACAGGCCGATGAGGATAATAAAGGTAAACCAAATGGTCAGCGCCGGCAAAAGCTCCGGTAATCGCTGCCTTAAATTAGAGAACCACATGGTATAAAAATACCATTTTTACTAAGAAAAATCAAGAGTTCTATTTGGTTGGTTGGAGTTTGAGATAATACTTCCGATGAGCCTCCGGCAACCGTTCTAAAGCGTAGCGCAATGCGGTTCGCGGCATCGCGGGAGCATGTTTATCAAGAAATTTTAATAAGACTGATTCGTCACGCTTCCCCACCTCCCGCAGCATCCAACCCACTGCCTTGTGCATTAAATCGTGCTGGTCATTCAGCAACATTTCAGCCAACCGCAATGTATCTTTAAAATCATGGTGGCGGATAAAATAAAACGTACTAATAATCGCCACGCGGCGCTCCCACAAATTTTTCGAACGAACTAGTTTATATAGTGGCGTTCGTGAACGTTCATACAACCAAGCGCCAAGTATTTTATCAGCTGATAAATCAACAAGATCCCAATTATTAACGCGATCAAGCTGCGCTAAATAAAACCTCGCAATTGATTTTTGTTGCGCCTCTGTCCCCTTTTTAAACTGCTCAACCAAAATTAAAAGCGCCAACAAGCGCTCTTCGTGAATTTTGCTGTGGAGCAATTTTTCTAGTTGTTCAAAGGACAACTCTTTGTTTTGCTTGGCGACAATCCGAACATCCGGTACTGTAACGCCGATAAACACATCACCTTCTCCATATTGGCCTTTGCCGGTTTTAAAGAAACGCTGTGAGATTTCAGCGCGGGATTGAGAGGCGTATTGGGATAGATATTTTGATGATGGCATAGTAATGATTTACCCCTCACATAACACCTCCTCTATCCTAGGGGAGGAACTTCAAAACCCTCCTCTATACTAGGTTCCTCGAATTCCTGTTTGAACCTCTCCAATAAGTCTGCAGTGATGGCGTGATTATTTTCTTGTTCTCGTATTTGAACTCGTACTAATAATTCGTTCGAATCCGTTTTAAAATAGAGTAACTTACATTGAGCACCGAGAGAACCAACTAATTGTTTAATATCATCACGTTCCGCTCGCTTCCAAAAACCCCAGTCAAGAACAGTCGACTTTCCAGTACTAATATCTTGTTTTAGACGCTCAATAATTCCCTGTTTCGTGGCTATTTCGTATTCTGAATATTTCTCTGGTGGGAAATCTTTGCCGTATTGTTTAAATAACTCCTCATCGAGCGTATAACGAATCACACCTTGTTGTTCCAAGGTTTTGGCGTAAGTGGTTTTACCTGAGCCGGGCAGGCCACAAAGTAAATAAACTATTCCTGACATTTATAAATGTTATGTGGAGATCCCCGCTTTCCACTGGCGGGGACGACGTGATGAAGGGTAATGGTTTTTTCGTTTGACGGAAGGTGGGCGGGTGAACCTCGCCCCTACAACGCACTTATATAAATTACCAACTTAAAAAATTTTAAATTAAACTCCGCCCGGTCATTGATTCTGGTTGTGGTAAGCCCATAATCTTCAGAATTGTCGGCGCGACGTCGGGTAAGATACCTGATGGTTGGATGAGACTCAAATCGCCATTTGGGACGTCCCCAAAACCGGCGGTTTTACCTTCCCATTCTTTACCAATAATGATAAGTGGCACCGGATAGGTCGAATGCTCTTTGTCCATTTTCCCTGATTGCAGATTAAGCAGTTCTTCAGCGTTGCCGTGATCAGCCGTGATCAATGCTACGCCGCCTTTGGCGAGCACAACATCAGTCAATTGCTTTACACAGTCATCAGTAATGCCACACGCCTTAATCGTGGCTTCGAGATCACCGGTGTGTGCGACCATATCAGGATTAGCGATGTTGAGCACGATAAAATCATACGTATCCGTCATGATCGCCTCAATCGCTTTTTTAGTAATTTCTTTACCGCTCATAGCTGGTTTTTCGGCGTACGAATCGACGCGCGCCGACGGCACGAGCACTCGCTCTTCACCTGGAAATTGGTCTTCGCGGCCACCATTGAAGAAGAATGTCACGTGAGCGTACTTTTCAGTTTCCGCGATGTGCATTTGTTTCAGTCCGGCATCAGCAATCACTTTCGCGAGCGGCGCTTCAACGTTTTCTGGCGGGAACGCCACTTCGAGCGGTAAATCTTTTTCGTATTCCGTCATCGTGACAAAATACAAATTTCTCATGTACTCCCGTGGGAATTTATCAAAACCTGGCAGGACCAACGTTTTAGCCAGTTGCCGCGCCCGGTCGGCGCGGAAATTGAAGAAGATGACAGCGTCACCATCTTTAATTGCGCCCACGGCTCGACCATCTTGAGTGATTACTGTCGGTACAAACTCTTCGTCGTAGACTTTTTTATCATAGGAAGCTTTGACCGCCGCGACCGGGTCATCAAAAATTGCTGCCGATTCAGACTTTACCATCGCGTTATACGCAAGCACGATGCGCTCCCAGTGATTATCGCGATCCATTGCATAAAAACGACCACTGATCGTCGCGATGCGACCCACACCTAACTCTTTGCATTTAGCTTGAATCTTTTCGATGAAATCAATACCGGAATTAAAGGGCATGTCGCGACCATCGAGAATCGTGTGAATGCACACATCTTTGATTCGTTCATGTGCCGCCAACTCTAATAGCGCAAACAAATGCTCAACTGATCCGTGAACATTGCCGGTCGAAACAATGCCCAGTAAGTGCAAAGTTGATTTATTTTTCTTGGCAAATTCAACCGCCGCCCGAAATTTTTCATTTTTAAAAAAACTACCGTCGCTAATTGACCGATTAATCCGCGGCAAGCTTTGGTAGACGAGTCGACCCGAACCCAGAGCTAAATGCCCAACTTCGGAATTACCAATTTCACCCCAGGATAACCCCACCGCTTCGCCGGACGCCTGAAGCACTAACGACGGATAGGTTTTGATCAACCGCTCCATCGTTGGCGTTTTAGCTTGAGAAATTGCATTTGACCGGCCAGGCGGGGCGATGCCCCACCCGTCCAAGACAATCAAGACAACTGGTTTTGGTGTTCCTTCAGGCATGGTGTATATTCTCTAAATTACCATATTTCCAGGGAGCAATCAAGGCGACGTGAAAATCTTCACGTCGCCTGTGTCAATATAGTAGTAGATTATTTAACTTCCTCAGCAATCTCCATCAAGCGATTATACTTGGCAATGCGCTCACCGCGAGATGCCGAACCGGTCTTGATAAATTCAGCGCCCGACGCCACGGCTAAATCAGCGATGAAATCGTCACTGGTCTCACCACTGCGATGCGATACTGCAACTTTATACCCATTGGCCTGAGCGAGCTTAATACAATCAATGGTTTCGGTGACGCTTCCAATCTGGTTGAGCTTGATTAAGATCGCATTACCAACGCCTTCGTTGATGCCACGTTGCAAACGAGTGACATTGGTCACAAACAAATCATCACCAACCAAAGCAACTTTTTTACCAATTTTTTGGGTTAATGCTTTCCAGCCGTCCCAATCATCTTCAGCCACACCATCCTCGATTGATTGGATTGGGTACTTTTGTGACCACTCGCTTAACATCGCTACCATTTCGGCTGCTGAACGTTTCTTGCCATCAGCTTGCATGTCATACACGCCGTTACGATAAAATTCTGATGATGCTAGATCGATACCAAACTTTACGTCAGTGCCAACTTTATAGCCTGTTTTTGTTACCGCTTCTGACATCAATTCTAAGGCGCCGGCGTTTGACCCCAAAGCAGGAGCAAAGCCGCCTTCATCACCAACCGTCACGGCAAACTTTTTTTCACTCAAAATCTTTTTAAGCACATGAAAAACTTCAGCGCCACAACGGATGCGTTCGGCAATCTGTTTTTGCTGTGGGATAATCATGAATTCTTGAATATCAATTGACCAGCCAGCATGGGCGCCGCCGTTCAAGATATTCATCATTGGCAATGGGAATTTCCAACCCTTAACTTTTGACCAACTTGATTGTCGCAGATACGCATAGAGCGGTTTGCGACGACTAATCGCGGCAGCACGAGCCACGGCCATCGATACGCCTAGAATCGCGTTAGCGCCCAGTTTAGCCTTGTTGGCGGTGCCATCAAGTTTAATCATTGTCTGGTCAATCAAGCGTTGTTTGGTGGCATCCAAGCCTTTAAGTGCTGGAAAAATCTTGGTATTAACATTCTTAACGGCTTTCAACACTCCCTTGCCGCCATAACGCTTCTTATCGTCATCACGGAGCTCTAAGGCTTCGTGAGTGCCCGTTGAAGCACCGCTCGGTACTGATGCCCACGCATGGGCACCGCCAACTAAGGTCACTTCGACTTCAACCGTTGGATTGCCGCGCGAATCAAGAATTTCGCGCGCTTTGATCGATTTAATTGCAGATTTATTTGATGGCATGACGACAAACTTTAATTCTTAATTTTTTTAAACTCTCTCTTACTTGTCATCCCCGCGGCGGTGGGGATCCCGCATTTAATTTCACTATTACTTCTCTTACGCTTTAACCCCACCCATAACACCTCCCCTACCTCAGGGGAGGAATCCTTCACGAGGAGATTGCCGCGGCTACGAAGCCCTGCCCGAATGCAATAGTGGCAGGCGGGCTCGCAATGACGGAGAGTAGGCGAATAAATCGCGCCCCTACAAGATTTCGTAACTGATCTGTACTGACACGTTCACTTCCTGACTGCCAGGTTCAATGGCTGGGGCGATGGCTTTCATATCGAGATTGCCAACTGCTGATTCGCGGGCATCAAACATTGGCATTGGTGATTGCATTCCGCCCTCGCTAAAGCCGACGACTGAGCCGAGTTTAACGTTAAGTTGATTAGCCAATTCACGGGCCTTGCTTTGCGCTTCATTAATTGCTTCTTGGCGAGCTTCGGCGCGGGCCTTATCTGGATCATCAATAGCGAAACTTGGGCCGTTAACGCTATTAGCACCAAGACTGCCGCCAGCAGCTAAAATTTCCCCGACTTTATCGAAGTCACGAACTTTAACCGTGACATTTTGACTGACGGTATACCCGACGATGCGCTGGGTACCGTTGGTAAAGTCGTAGCGAGGATTAATTTGATATTGGCTAGTGGTAATATCTTCACTCTTCACTTTAAACTTATCCTTAACCGCAGCAATAATACCATTCATCTTAGCAGTGTTCTCTTCTTGCGCAGCGGCAACAGTCGCCTTATCGCTAATCACTCCCAACTGTAAGGTGGCAATATCTGGCTTCGCATTGACCTTGGCCGTACCTTCAACAGTGATTTGATTGGTGCGATCTGGTGACTTGCCGATATAATCATGAGCCTTAATACTATTGAATGTCAGGCTCAGTAAATAAATACCGCCGATAACGAGCACGACACTGGCAATGATCGCTAACGCTGTTTGATATCGTTGATTAAACATATGGCAATTAATTATTTTGTAAATTTGAAACTTGAAATAATCCGCTCAGTAGTTGTTGCATCATACGAGATGGAGAGTTCGAGCCCTCGCTCAGGAAAAACATAATTTACACCCGGCGGTACAATTTCATACGGAAAGAAAGCTTGCTTAACAGCAGTTATACCGTTAATGGTAACTACTTCGGGCACTGAATATCGGTTCTTTCCTGGATTGGCATATGCGTCTTGAGCGGCTTTAAGTGCTGCCGCGACTGACTGAGTGCTGGTTGCAAAAATACTGACGCCCGAACTTGCGCCACTAGCTTCAGGATTTTCAGAAATCCAGGTAATCCATTCTGGGACCATGTCCTTTTCCTTGATTACTTTCCAGGTTGCGGGATAGAAAAACTCGTACCCATACTGAGTATTTGTATATTTGCTCCAACCCTCAGGTGGATTATCAGCGGGCTTTGGGGCGACCTCCTTTGGTAATTCACTAGCATCATTAATAACGACCGGCTTATTTGTTTGAGCTACAATTTGACTGCGCTCACTACCAATCGCGTACCCAATTGCACCGGCACCAATCAACCCGAGCAACAAACCAACAATCCCCAGTGTTACCAAGCCAACTTTTTTATCCTGTTCGCTAAGCATATGTATAATTATTTATAGCTCACTCTTTTATTAAAGGCATAATCCCTGGCAACATCCCCTCCTCCAAAAACTCCAACATTGCACCGCCGCCCGTCGAAATAAAATGAAACTTTTTTTCCAACTTCATTCGACGAATCACTTCCACGGTCTCGCCCCCACCGATAATTACCTTCGCATTTGAGCGCGATAACAATTTTGCCAACTGCTCCGTTCCCCGACTAAATTGCGGCTGTTCGATCAGGCCCATCGGACCATTCCAAATCACCGTCTTGGCCGCTTTTAAAATACTATTATATAACTTAACCGTATCTGGTCCAATATCCAAAATCTTTTCCTTGGGTTTTATATCACCCAAAGCATCGAGATGACCCTTGGCGTGATCACTGGTCGCCATTACTCCGTCAACTGGCACATGCAATTGTGGATTAGTAAGACAAATCTTTTTAACCACTGAGACCATCTCTGGTTCGACTAGCGAAGCGCCAACACTAACGCCTTGGGCCTGCAAGACGGTATTGGCCAACGCGCCACCGAGTAAAATATGTTCGGCTCGTGGTAAAAATTGTTTGATCAAGCCAACTTTAGTTGAAATCTTCGCCCCACCAATAATTACTACCAGCTTTGGTAATTTCTTTTCGATCAGCGGCGACAACTCACGCACTTCGCGTTCTAATAATAACCCGGCATAGCTTGGTAAATATCTCGTAACCCGCGTCACTGAAGCTTGCTTGCGGTGTGAGACACCAAAAGCGTCATTTACATAAACATCAGCCAACACTGCTAATGAATGTGCAAATTGGGCATCCGCTTTTTCTTCGTGAGCATCAAAGCGGACATTTTCAAGCAATAGAATTTCGCCTGGCTTTAAATCATCAACCGCCGCTTCAACATTCGCCCCGACAATCTCATTGGTTTTATACACTGCAACTTTCAATAACTGTGCCAAGCGGACAGCGATCGGATCAAGCCGCAGTGATTCAACAACTTTGCCGTTGGGTCGCCCAAGATGGGCAACGATGATAATGCGCGCGCCTTTTTTTCTTAAAAATTTAATCGTCTCGAGCGATTCCCGAATTCGGTAATCGCCATGTGCCTCGACTGCACCATTTGGAGCCAGTGGCACATTAAAATCAACCCGAAGCAGAACTCGGGTGCCTTTGGAAATATGGGCTTCTCTGACGGATTTAAGC
>JAGONZ010000072.1 GCA_017992755.1 Candidatus Buchananbacteria bacterium
CGACTATGATGCCGACGGTGTGTGCTCCTCCACAGTGCTTCACAGCTCATTTAAGGCCTTAGGTATCAATGTTGACATCTACATCCCCTCGCGCGAAAGCGAAGGCTATGGGCTCAATTTAGAGGCCGTGAAGGGGATTGTCCAGCAGGGGTTTAAGCTGGTCGTCACCGTTGATTGCGGTATTTCAAATTTGGAAGAAATTGCCTATTTGCGTGAGCACGGCGTTGACGTGATTATTCTCGATCATCACAAAGAACCAGCGCAATTGCCAAATGCTAATGCAATTATCAATCCATCTGTGACCGGTAACGGCTATCCGTTTGCTAAATTATGTGGTGCTGGCGTCGCGTTCAAATTTATCCAGGCGGTGATGCAGTACCAGGAAACTCATGATCTGCCGCTTAAACTGCCAGCAGGATATGATAAGTGGCTGCTCGATATTGTTGCAATTGCCACTGTCGGTGATATTATGCCGCTCATTGGTGAGAACCGGGCGTTTGTGAAATGGGGGTTAGTTGTTTTAGAGAAAACTCGTCGTCCGGGTTTGCGCGCCCTGGTTAATTCTGTGCTCCAACAATCGCGCAATAAGCTCGATAGCCAATGTATTAGTTGGCGAATCGTGCCACGCCTTAATGCTGCGGGGCGCATCAATCACGCCACGGTAGCTTTTAATTTGCTGAATGCCGAAGTCCAGAGTGAAGCCGAGAAGTATTGCGAATATTTGGAGGCAAATAATAAAGAGCGCCAGCAGATGACCGAACGGATGCTCAAGGAAGGATTAGAACAGGTGACTGATCTCACCGATGAGACAAAGTTTTTATGCGTTGTTGGGGACACTTGGATTGCCGGCGTTGTTGGTCTGGTCGCTGGGCGCTTGGCTGATCGCTATCACCGGCCAACATTGGCAGTTTCCAAGCAAGGGGATAAATTCGTTGGTTCTGGCCGCAGTATCCCAGATTTTGATATTACCGCCGCTTTGCAGCAGTGCGCAGAGTTCTTGGATCATTTTGGCGGTCATCCGCAGGCCTGTGGGTTTACCGTTATTGGAGAGGAGAATTTCAAAAATTTCCAACAGCGCATGTTGGCCATCGCCAATGAACAATTGCGCGAGGTTAAACTGATCCCGACAATTAAGATTGATGCTGAAGTTCAGCTGGCTGAGATTAATCTCAAGTTATGGGACCAAATCACTGACTTTGAACCTTTTGGTGAAGGTAATCCGCGCCCATTATTTGCTGCTTATAATTTAGTAATCGAAAAAGCTCAGGCCATCGGCAACGACGGTAAACATTTACGGGCAATGGTGACCCAAAAAAACATGCCGCAAGTTCATAAACTAATTGGCTTCTCGTTTGGCGAGTGGGCGCTCGAACTTAAACGAGGCGATCAGATTGATATTATTTTTGAAATTGGTGTCAGTGAATGGCAAGGTCGTTCAGAATTAGAACTTAAAATCGTTGATTTGCGCCGGTGTGCTTCAGATGCTACAGTTACTTAATATGAAAGCAACTTTACATAGCGACGGCGGCGCGCGCGGTAATCCAGGACCAGCTGGCATTGGTGCTGTCTTGAAGTTAGGAGAAGAACAATTCTTATTCAAAAAGTACATCGGTGAAACCACCAACAATCAAGCCGAATACCAGGCCTTGATTTTAGGTTTAGAAAAAGCTCATGAACATGGCGCGACCGACGTTGATTGTTTTCTGGATTCGGAATTAGTAGTTAAACAATTACGCCGAGAATATAAAGTTAAAGATAAAGATTTAGCCACGCAGTTCGTGCGTGTGTGGAATTTACTCCGGAACTTCAAACAGGTGACTTTTAATCATGTGCCGCGGGCGGAAAACAAATTGGCTGATAAATTGGTTAATGAGGTATTGGATGAACGTAAGAAAGCGGGGAAGTAAGATTGATTCAATCTTGTACGACATGAAGCTAACTATTATTTCTAGGAAAACTAATTGGTGCGTTACTGAGCTTGTTCGTGCTGGCAAAAAACGAGGAGTCAAGGTTGCTATTGTTGATTTCAATGATATCGATAGCGCCTTAAAGTTTAAAGGCTGGGGCGATGTGGTGATTTGGAGAAGCTCCAGTCTCGATGCTGCAATTGAACGTAGTATTTTGTTTAGATTTTTAAAAAAGCAGGGGAAAGTTATCATCAACGAGGGCCAGGCAACCAATCCGTTGGTAGTGAATAAGTTTTTTCAACAGCAAATCATTGCTCAGTACTCCGGAGTGTCAGGGCACGATAGTTTGTCCGGCATTCCAAGTTATGTATTTACTACCAGTAATGAGTTGTCGTTGGCGATTAAAAATAAAAAGTTAACCTTTCCCTTTGTTGAGAAGCCGGTTTTGGGCGCTCACGGTCAAGGAGTTAGGAAAATTGGCGCTATTTCAGATATTGTTTCTACTCGAGAAAATGTATATCAAAACTATATTCCCAATGATGGTGATTATCGAGTAATTTGCCTTGGTGGTAGGGTGCTGGGGGCAATTAAAAGGACAGCTACTCCTGGAGATTTTAGGA
>JAGONZ010000002.1 GCA_017992755.1 Candidatus Buchananbacteria bacterium
AATCAGCCCTGTATGCCCAGGAGTTCAAGTACAAGAAGGTGATCAAAGAAAATGGTCTAGAATTTGATGACTACCATCGGTCACTGACATACTATAGCCAATTATTTGAGCAACATGGACTGCAAATGTGTGAGCTCTCTGAAAGTAACAGTCTAGGCACGTCTCAGTATCCAGACTTCATTATATTCGTCTTGCGCAAGAAGTGTTAGTTACACTTCCCGCACCGCACCCTGCTCACGCCACAACGCCGCATACAAACCTTGGCGATCTAACAATTCTTGATGAGCGCCGGCCTCAACGATCGCGCCTTTCTCTAGAACATAAATCCGATCGGCGTGGGCGATTGTCGATAAACGGTGAGCCACTAATACTGTAATTAATTTTGGATGAGCCTTTTCAATATCTTCAATCGTCTCCACAATTGAACGCTCAGTAATTGAATCTAGGCTCGAGGTTGCTTCGTCGAAAATAATTAATTCCGGTTGGCGCAACAAGGCGCGAGCAATCGCTAAGCGCTGACGTTCGCCGCCTGACAATTTCAAGCCGCCTTCACCGATGCGGGTTTCTAAACCCTGATCACCTTTTTCAATAATCGTCAGGGCAGCCGCTTTTCTCAGGGCTTCAACACATTCATCATCAGTGGCGTTCGGCCGGACGAACCGCAAGTTTTCTCCGATTGTACCCGCGAATAATTGTGTTTCTTGCGACACCAAGCCAATGCGCTGACGCAAGACATCAGTGTCGAACTGAGTAATATCAATATCATTGACCGTGATCGTACCTTGAGTTGGGCGGTACAAGCCAACAAGTAATTTAATGATTGTTGATTTACCCGCACCTGATGGACCAACAAAGGCGACTGTCTCCCCTGGTTTCACCGCCAAAGACAATCCCGTCAATGCGTCCTGATCATCGCTGCCATAACGGAACGTCACGTCACTGAACGCAATCGCTTGCACCTCGGTCAGGTTTTTAGGTTCAGCTGGTTGCTCTTCAACCGGCATCGCCATAATTTTGGCCAACCGTTCATTGCTCGCTCGGGCTTCCTGATACGTCGCCGCGACCGCACTTAATTCGTTGAGTGGATTAAAGATAAAGAATGAATAGAAGAACAAGCTGAAGAATTCACCGAGCGTGATTTGTTGAGTTGAAATCAGCCAGAGCAATAAGAGCAGCAAGAGCGAACGAACCGCGTTGATCAGTGTACCTTGTACAAAGCTCAATACTCGAACCAGTCGCAACTTTTTTAGTTCGAGCTCAAGGATAACACCATTAACCTCGTTCAGGCGGTTAATTTCCTGAACTTCCAAGCCGAGGCTTTTTACTAGCTCAACGTTGCGCAACGTTTCAGTGGTTGAACCAGCTAGCGCTGACTGTTCGCGAATAACTGTGGTTTGAGCCGTTTTAATTTTGCGGGTGATGATAAAAGTTAGCCCTCCAAGAATCGGAATCATCAGGGCGTAGACAAGAGCAATTAACCAGTGAACCCAGAGCGCGTACGCAATAACGAAGACAATACCGATTAATGCCAAATAAATTGTATTTATAAAACTAACAATGACTCGTTCATTGTCAGTTCGAGCCTTGGCTAATACTTGAAGCAACTCGCCGGAACGCTGGTCTTCAAAAACTTCGAACGGCAATGACAATGTATGTTTGATACTATCAGCATATAGTCGTGTACCAACGCGCTGAGTGATGACATTGACCGCGTAATCTTGGAAATTTTTGGCGACGCGCGACACAAACACAATTCCTACTGACAATAAAATTAAAGCTGACACACCCGTAATAAATTCTGTTGGTGAAATTTCACCGGCGCGGCTGGCGTAACGATCAACGATAATTCGAAATATTTGCGGATCAATTAAGGAAAAGATTTGATTGATGGCCGCCAAAATCAAAGCTCCGACGAGCAGTTGTTTTTGGGGCTTAAGATATGACCAGAGAATTTTCATAAAACGGTAGTTAAAACCAAAACCCGTCACTCGCGAGCGACGGGTCGGTAAAGATTGTTAAGCTTTGAGAGCGTTGAGTTGGCGCATCAAGCGTGACTTGCGGCGGCTGCCAGAGTTGGCAGAGATCGCTTTTTTGGCGACCGCTTTGTCGACGGCTTTGATCGCGGCTTTGAACTTAGTTTCCGCTTCTGACTTCTTGTCAGCGGCGACTTTAGTAGCGTGCTTGGTCAAAGTCTTGATCGTCCGCTTGCGACGGAGATTGCGCACGGTGCGCGTCTCGGCTTGTCGCAACGCTTTAATGGCGGCTTTTTTAATAGGCATAATTATTTGGCTTGTTCCTTATTTTGTCATCCCGGAAAATTCGCAAGAGCGAAGCGGTGCGGATTTATCCGGGATCCCGACCACGCTCAGAATTTCGTAAGTACTACGAGTGTACCACAACTGATCGATTTTGACAAGAGCGCGCTCGTGCCAGTACAATACGGGCATATGAGTACCATTTTTAAAGAAACTACTATGGCAGAGAATGACACAATCATCGGTCAATCAGTCCGCGTCGAGGGTGAATTTACTACTGAAGGCAACGTCATCATCGATGGCGTCATGTCTGGCAGTGTCAGTACCACTAAAAGCTTGCGGGTCGGCCCGAGCGCGATCATTTTCGCAAGCGTTGGTGCTGAAAACGCTTCAATTGCTGGGGAAATCCAAGGCACCGTTGTTGTTACCGGCAAACTTGAGTTAGCCGCTACGGCTAAAATCTTTGGGGACGTTAAAGCTGGCACCCTAGTGATCGCTGCTGGCGCCGTCCTTAACGGCAAGTGCCAAATGACTGACGGCGCCCAAAAGTCACCAAAACCCAACCCAACCAAGGCCAAGCCTGGCGTCGACGCCGTTCCCGAAACTCGCTAACCCATCGCCAGCGCGATGTATCATTACGTATATGATGCTGCCCTTAATGACCCGCGGCACCATAAATTATTGGCCCGCATCGAAACTCGGTTAACTGACCTGGGAATTGCCGGCTCAATCACTCGTCTCGCCGCCGCTAAAAACACGGCGGCGACTGTTCGGCGTGATCTCCAGCCCGGACTATCAACGATTGTGGTTGTCGGCACTGACCGCACCTTAGGTGAAATTATCAACATTGCAGTTGACCCGGCCATTACGTTTGGGTTTATTCCCATTGGTCCGTCGGCAATTGCCGACCTGATGGGTATTAATCAAGACAAGGCTGCTGAAATTTTGTCATCACGCCTCGTCGCCACCTTCGCACTGGGTTGTATCAATACCTATCGCTTTATTACAACCTTGGAAATTAAAAAAACAGTGTCGATCACTGTTAATAAGCAATACCGAATCGAAACAAACAACCAACGGGTGACAATTACCAACATGAGCCACCAACGTGCTCAAACCGAGATTCCAACATTAGAAGTTCATATGCAACCGGCTGTCCATCGTTGGCAACGCACTACTGAATTCACTCAATTGCACGCCGACCATCTGGAGATTACCGCTCCCATTGGCGTCACTCCAATTGTCCTAACTGATGAAGGACGCTCAATCAACACCCCGGCCCAAATTTCTTGCTTGCCGCAAGCACTAAAACTAATTGTCGGTCGGGATCGCTTGTGCTAAACCGTAGCCGTTTCAATTACCGATGAAGACACGGATTTTTCACCACTCTCAACGGTAACTTGCTCTGGCGTAATTTCAATAATCTGCTCGTGACGGATGATCAAATCAGCTTTGATCATTTTTTTTACCAAATTATTAGTGCTGACACCCAGCGCCGCTAAGCGACCAGTTTCGGCGTCGATAATAATATCACCAACCACCCCTAGCTTAATTCCGTCGCGACTCACGACAGGGATTTTTAACAGTTGTTGGTAACTAAGCTCCATAGCTAGGCAATTGGTTTTTTTCGAAAGACTAAGTGTTGTTGTAAGGCGCTAATCAGCGCATTGACTAACCAATAAAGTGGTAGTCCGCTTGGGAAAATGGCACCAGCGAAAATAGTCATCAACGGCATGACATACAGCATTTGTTTGTTCATCATTGCCATCATGTTTTCATCAGCCCCGCCTGGTGTTTTGGTGGCCATCGGTGGTCGGTGATTCATCAACATCCGGGTTTGAATGAACTGTGCGCCACCAGCCAAAACTGCTAGAACTAAGTTTGGTTTGGCCAAATTAAATAAACCAAGAGAGATTGGATTAAGCGCACCAGGGTTACTGACAAATGGATAGAGGGCGGTCAGTGTGTGCTGAGCTAAGCCATCTTGGAATACATGATACAGCGCAATTAAAAAAGGAAATTGTAATAATATCGGCAAACAGGATGACAGTGGATTTACCTTCTCCTCCTTGTACAATTTCATCACTGCAGCGGCAAACGCTTCCTTGTTATCCTTATGCTCAGCTTTGAGCGCGTCAATTTTTGGCTGTAAACTCTGCAGAGCCCGCTGCGAACGAAGAGCCGGCACTGTTAATGGATATAAAACTAATTTGATCAAGACTGTGAGCGCGATAATTGCCAATCCAAGATCATGGCCAGGTAAGACGTTATAGAGCCAGACCAATAAATTAAATAATGGCTGGTAAAAAATCGTGAAGAACAATGAAAAAATCATGCTCATGTTATTTGATTACTGGATCATGTCCGCCGGCTGATAAAGGATTACACCGTCCGATCCGCCAAATAATTTTGGGAAGACTGCGCAGTAGTCCATGTGTTTCTAAACTTTCAAGGGCGTACTGAGAACATGTTGGATAATAGCGGCAATATCCATATGGATATCGAGCCCGCAGCCACCCATGATCAGGCGAGAGTGTTTTTTGATACCACCGAATTAAAACAATACTAATTCGAGTCATCGTGAAGATTTAAAAACTGTTTGCGTAACTTTAGTCAGGGCTTGCTGTAAATCATCAAAGTTCGCGGTGCGACTCGCCGGCAACGCACTAATGACGACATCGTACCCACTAGCGGCGGGAATTAACTCGAGACTTAAGGACCGCAAGCGTCGCTTAATTAAATTTCGAGTCACTGCTTGCTTGCTAACCTTAGTTGAAACCACAACCGTAATGCGACGCCCAGTAGCCCGTCGGGGCAACCAGTAACTACGAAAAAGCGGCGTCGGTACCTGCCGTCCGCGACGGTACACCGTTTGGACATCAGTTGAACGACGCAACCGTTCGGGGCGACTAAACATTTCGCCGAGGTAATTTATTAGACGGTCAAACGAGCGCGTTTTTTCAGACGGCGACGTTTGATCACTTTGCGACCACCAACAGTGCGCATCTTAGCTCGGAACCCATGGGTTCGGGCGCGTTTGCGCTTCTTTGGTTGGTATGTTCGTTTAGGCATAATAGTAGACTTAATCCTTAATTGTCATCCATACTTTACCCCTCCCATAACACCTTCCCCTATCCTAGGGGAGGAACTCTTAGCTGGACGAGATAAAGTGGAGCTCAATTGCTTTACGGCTAACTATACCACACCATAGTTATAAGGTCAATGATTATAGCGCAATTATCCAGTATCAACACTTAATCCACAGCTTGTATACCCTGTATTCACTAAGTATGGTTTTTGTAGTTGTGTATAAGTGTGGTAAAATGAAAGTCGCCTATATTTCCTAGAATTTTTATTCCTAAACTCCAGTTATCCACGATGAATCCCCAGCAATTATGGCAAGCGATCCTTGGTGAATTGGAGCTCATACTGTCCAAAGCTAATTTTACCACATGGTTTAAAAATACCGGCATTTCTTCAGTCGCTAATGATGAGGTGGTGATCTCGGTCCCAAACGGGTTTACAAAGGAATGGCTTGAGAAGAAATACCATCAAAACATCGTTAAAGCTTATAAAAACATCACAGGTGCCAGTCCTAAGAGTATTACCTATAAAATTGAGGTTATTACCACTGCCACCCCTATTATAACTCCCACTTCTTCCACTTCACCTATTGTCGCTAGTCCGTCAGAGCCTAAAAATCAGCTAAAATTAGATAATTTTACCTTAAACCCAAAGTATACCTTTGCCAATTTTATCGTTGGTAAAAACAATGAATTAGCTCATGCTGCCTCATTAGCAGTGGCTAAAAACCCTGGAACCAGCTATAACCCACTTTTTATGTATGGTGGGGTTGGACTCGGCAAAACTCACCTTATGCAAGCAATTGGGCATGCAATTTTAGAGAATAATCCCTCAGTAAAGGTTTTATATGTATCCTGTGAGAAATTTACTAACGATTACATTGCCGCTATTCAAAGTGGTAAAGCTAGTGATTTTGAGAAGAAATATCGCTTAATTGACGTCTTATTGATCGACGATATTCAATTTATCTCTGGTAAAGAGCGGACCCAGGAGGCATTTTTTTATACTTTTAATGAACTCCACCAACATAATAAGCAAGTGGTAATCTCTTCTGATCGACCACCAAAAGCTATTGCCGCCCTTGAACACCGCTTGGTTTCACGTTTTGAATGGGGAATGATTGCTGATATCTCCGCTCCTGACTTGGAAACAAAGATGGCTATTATTGAAACCAAGGCTCGGGAGAAGAATTATGTCCTCACTCCTGATATTACTCAATATTTAGCCACTGTCATCCACAACAACGTCCGCGAACTTGAGGGCGCTCTTAACCGAATTATTGCCCATAGCCAATTACTTTCAAAAACATTAGGCTTGGAGGAGGTAAAACAGGTGGTCAGTAGTATTACTGCCGCCTCCCAAAAGAAATCTTTAACCCCAAAAACAATTATTTCAATTGTGGCAGAATACTTTGATATCGCCATTGAAGATATTATCGGCCCCTGCCGCAAAAAGAATCTCACTGAGCCGCGTCAGATTATTATGTACCTCATTCGCGAGGAACTTAAATCATCCTACCCAACCATCGGCCAAGAAATTGGGGGACGCGACCATACCACCGTCATTCATGCGTACGAGAAAATTAATCGTAACATTAAAACTGACGATAAGTTGCGTCACGACATCACTGCCCTTAAACAGAAATTAGCGATCCAATAAAGCGCGTGGGTATAAGATGAGGATAAAGTAAGTAAGAGTGTGGGATAGACCGTTGATAGGAGTTGTACAACTTGGGAGTTAGTCTTATAACTCATGTACACAAGTTGTGTTCAATACTAGTATAAGTTTCTATCTTAGTTCTACCTCAACCTTAAAAAGAGTTATTAGAGTTCCAGTACGAAGTCGTCCTCAAAGTTATACCCATTAATACAGTAAGAAATACTAATTATTTCTTAATAAAATAGAAGTTATTTCGAGTTATCCCCGTATCCCCAACCCTTAGTATTATGATGAATTATATATAGTATGAAATTCTCCTGCACCCAAGAAAATTTTCAACAAGGTTTAAGTATTGTCAGTCATCTAGCGGGACGTAATGCTAATCTTGCTATTCTTTCAAATATTTTAATTTGTGTTCAGGATAAATTAGTAACCTTAAGTGCAACTAATCTTGAGATTGGAGTTAGTACTCAAGTTCGAGCATCAGTAGAAACTGAGGGGTCACTAGCAGTTGATGCTCGCCTACTCGCTGAATATGTTAACCTTCTTCCTCGAGAGCGGATTGAACTTGAAGTAATTGACGGAGAGTTATTTATTTCTTGTGGTTCACACCATACAAAAATCAAAGGAGTTGATGCTACTGACTTTCCATTACTCCCAACAATTAGCCGCGAACAACCTTTTATTGTGAGTCCTTTAGAATTACGGGATGGAATTCAAAAAGTAGCTTTTGCGGCCGCGCATTTAGAAACTCGACCTCAGATTTCCGGTGTGTGTTTAAATTTTTCTAAGAATAAGTTAATTACCGCCGCCACTGATGGGTATCGATTAGCTGAATATCAAATTACTCGAGCGGATGAAGTGGTGGCTGACCAAAAAGTAATTGTGCCGGCGAAGACACTTCAAGAAATTAGTCGAATTATTGGCGTCTTTAAAGATATTGACGCTACTCACCAACTTGAGTTATATGTAACTGATAATCAATTATTAGCTTCATATAATGGTACAGAATTAATTTCACGGTTAATTGAAGGTAATTACCCTGAATATGAAGCAAGTTTCCCTGAGCGGATTGAAACAAATGTGATTGTGCCAACTGACGCCTTTATAAAAGCGGTTAAAACTGTGGGTTTATTTACTCAGTTAGGAGTCCAGGATATTCGCTTAGAGTTACAAGCCCCAGATTCAGTGATGGTGAGCGCCTCATCGGTGACGAGTGGTGAAAGTCAGGTTCAACTAAGCGCCCAAACTAATAATAATCTAATTGTAATTCTTAATTACCGGTTTTTATTGGATGGCCTTCAAAATTGTTCTAGTGATGAAATTAGCCTAGAATTTACAACTCCAAACGATCCATGTCTCCTTAAACCACAAGGGAGTGATGTATATCGGTATATTATTATGCCGATTAAACAAGATGTAGTGGTTGGCTAGTATATAGTAAAGTAGGTTAGGGGGGGATTTAATTTTTTGTCATCCCCGCGGCGGCGGGGATCTCCTAATTTCGTGTTTATTAATAAATGTGTACCAGTGAGATCCCCGGCTAAACCGGGGATGACAAAAAAGTGTAGTAATAATACTAAATAAAAACACCTACTTTATGTAGGTGTTTTTATTATCAAATTTCTATTTGATAATTACTGTTAAAGTTTCGGATTGGTACCGTTTACCTGTATTAGTAAAGAGATACGCGTAAATCTGGTAAGTTCCGGGTCCAGGATTTTGATTCCAGGTGAAGCGAGGGTTGGAGTTAGGATTGTCACTATTCCCTAAATATTGCTCTGTGCCTGAACCTTGCTGGCGGAAATATACGTCAATCTTTTTAATTGACGAACCATTACTTAATTGTGCTCGGAGTTCAGTTGGGAAGTTACTAATAGTGGTATTTTTACCTGGCTGTGTCCAAGATAATTGTGGAGTGACAGTATTTGGGTTATTAATGGTGATTGTAACTGTATTTTCAGCTCGATTTCCAAATTCATCTTTCACTACCACACGCAGTGTTTGACTACCATTAGCAACTTCATCGAGGGGTAATGTTACTGTTTGGTTATTAGTGTTCCGTAAGAGTTCAGATCCAATATAATACTCAATCGTCGAAATTGAACGCGGAGCACTGGCATTGATTTGAACTTTTAATTGGCTGTCACTAATGGTTTGGTTGGCGCTTGGGCTAATAATACTGACTTGTGGCTGGTCTTCAGGGCGGTGCGCATCATCATACTCAGTTGGAATAACTTCTGAACTAGTGCCAGTCGCCATTCCACGGGCGGCTGCCCAACGATCAATAGCTGACTGCCAGTTGTAATACTGAGGGTCGTTTTGGGGGTTGGTTGGTGTTGGACCCCGTGGATCATCCTTATCAATATAATAGAGGATGGTTTTGTAATCCCGCGTAATAATTTCTCGAGTAGTTTCTGGTGGGGTGTATTGGGTGGCTAGTTTACCTGATACTGTATCAATCTTAACAATTTTTTCACCACCAACTTGGCCATCAAGCACCGCTTTGCCGGTGGTTACTGGTTGTGGTTTAGTAAATTGCTCGGCGGGAGTACCACTAAGTGCAGTGCGCATAAATTGATTCCAAATTGGGGCGGCAATAATACTACCATCAGCCCCTCGTTTCATTTCTTTATTATCACTGTTACCCACCCAGACGCCTGTTACTAGGCTTGGGGTGTAACCCATTGTCCAAGCGTCATGATAATCGTTTGTAGTGCCCGTTTTGGCGGCTACAGGGCGATCTGGGAGTGTGAGCTTGCCACGCGCACCGAAGATAAATGCCCGGGCTCCATCATCTGATAATACGTCAGTTGTTTGACGGGCAATTTCTGGGTCTAGGACTTGGTCAGCTTTATCTTTGTATTCAAATAAAACTTCACCGCGCTTATCCTCAATTTTCAAGATCGGAGCAATTTGATGATGAGTGCCTTCCTGAGCTAGAGCTCCATAAGCACTAGTGTGTTCCAAGAGTTTAACTTCACCGCCACCCAACACAATTGCTAGTCCAAAGCGGTTGCGATCGCCGAACGTGGTATACCCGAGTTTTTCAGCTAAATCAAGAACAGTATTAATGCCGGTTAGGTAAGTAATTTTAACAGCGGGGATATTAAGTGAACCAGCTAACGCTTTACGCAAGCTGACGGGACCATTTTCGGCTAAGTTATAATTTTTTGGTTCGTAGGGTTGGCTGCCCGTAGTATCAAAATTAGTATTTACGTCATAGACAATCGTATTTGGGGTGTACCCCTTAGCAAAAGCGGCTGTATACACGATTGGTTTAAATGATGAACCTGGTTGCCGTGGTCGAACCGCGACGTTTACCTGGCCGTCAATATCGTCGTTGAAATAATCAGCGGAACCGACCATTGCTAATATTTGACCAGTTTTAGGATCAATGGCGACCAAAGATGCGTTGGCGAACCCATATTTCGGACCATTTGTTTCCACGCCAACCTTAACTGCTTCCTCAGCTAATTTTTGTTTATCAAGATCAAGGCTGGTATACACCTTAAGTCCTTCTTGAGTGATAAAATCTTCCCCGTATTGCTCCGAGAGTAATTCTCGAATATACATGACAAAGTGTGGGGCGGTAATTGATTCTTGTAATGGCTTAAAGGTAATCTTTTCTTGCTTTGCGGCTTCAGCTTGGTCTTTAGTGACATACCCAAGATCGGCCATAGAGTCCAAAATATAGCGTTGGCGGACAAGTAAACGATCTTTATTTGAACCGTAAGGTGAATAAAACGTTGGTGCTTGGGGAATAGCGGCTAAGATGGCAGCCTCACCTAAAGTTAGATCTTTAGATGACTTACCAAAGTAAGATTGCGAAGCAGCTTCGATGCCGTAAATAACGGAGCCGTACGGAATTTCATTGAAGTACATTTGTAAAATCTCGTCTTTGGAGAATTTACGTTCGATTTGATATGACAGTAAGATTTCTTTGACTTTGCGAGTATAGGTTTTCTCGTTGGTGAGAATGGCGTTTTTAACAAATTGTTGGGTAAGCGTTGAACCACCAACTTTACTGCCAGTAGTAACGTTTTTAATTACTGATCGCAGCATTCCAGTAATACTAATGCCGCGATGGGTATAAAAGTTCCGATCTTCAGCGGCGAGCGTGGCTTTTTGAGCGTAATCAGGAATTTGGTCCAAGTTGATTAAGCTGCGCTTAATATCACCGTGAATATCATAGAGGACAGTTTGGCCGGTGCGGTCATAAATCTTAGTGCTAACCGTTAATGAGCGGTCAATAACACCTTGAGGATTTGGTAAATCACGCGACACCCACGCCAGGCCAATAAAAACTGTCACTACAAAGACCCCAAGTCCAATACTGCCCAAAGTCAGAATTGAAGTTAGTAATTGGCGCTTATTAACGGCGTACCCATCGCGGCGTCGGCGCAGTGATGGCCGCTGTCTTGGAGTTTGTGGTACATAATTTGGGTGGCGCCAGTCCTGCGATGGGGTGAGACGTTCGTTAGGCATAATTATTTTTTTGTATGATGACGTCGAATGACGAAATCAAGACTTTTTTCAATTTTTCTAATATTTGATAATAATTCTGACCGGGAATCAGCAATAACGTTAAATGAGCAAATGTAGGTGTGGCCAAATTTTGAAAAGCCCACCTGATCCCCTGGCTTCTTTTGTTGCTTGGATCGGAGCACTGATGAGCGTTCGGAATTTTTCTTAAAACCCTTGATTGATACCAGGGTCCCCTTTTGTAGTGGCCAGAATTTTAGAAAGGCAGTGTAGCGTTTTTGGCGCTGCTTAAGGTCTGGCTTTTTGCCGAGACGGATCAGGATATCATTCATGTGGTGCTTAATCCCATAGGCATCATCAAGAATCTCATCCCGGAAACCGCCCGTGCGGGCTGCAATTTCGACAATCTTAAACCCTTTTTTGGTGCGGTAGAATTCTGCATGGGCAGTACATGAGCGCAGACCGAGTGCATAAATCCCCTGCATAATTACTGAACGGGCTTGTTCAATGTCGGCTGGATCAAGGCCTGATGGGGTAATTTGCGAATACATAAAGAAATCATCGTGGCCAATGTCTTTGCCGGTTTTAATTTCAATAATCGGGGTGTAATAACAAAAACCCAAGGAGTTTACATACACATCAAGTGAATATAATTCCCCCTCAATTAAGCGCTCAACTAAAATCTTTGGCTCATGTTCAACGTGTTTCTGTTTGTATAAGAGTTGAATTTTACTAATTACTGTATCTAAAGTGCTTTTAAGTTCTTCGCGATCGTAGCAGTTAATTACTAATTGGCTCTGAGCAAGGGACGCTGGTTTGACGACGCATGGGAATTTCACGTACTGCTCAATCGCATCAAGCGTGCGCTTGTTGCTGTCGGCAACGATCATATAGCGCGGGGACAGTTTAGGAATGTATTTGCGAAAGGCTTTGCGCATTTCAACCTTATCCGTGGCGATCATCAGTGACCGTGGGGTTGGGTTTTTGAGGTACGGAAATAATGATGTCAGCCGACCATAGAGTGGCATCATGTTTTCTGATTTAGAAACGATGGCGGCAATGTCGTTTTTAATCGGCAGAAGTTGGCGTTCAACTAAATCCGTGCGCAATAAATTAGTTCTAAATAAAAAATCAAGTTCATCTAGGATTTCCTTCTCAATCTTCTCGTGTGAAGTTGTGAGTAGGGCAATCCGGAAGGGTTGTTTGAGGTGTTTTTCTAAATCATACACCCCCTGGATGTGTTTCTTGGTGATCTTACCCAAGAATAGAATGATGTCTTTTTTGGAATCTTTCATAGAATTACATTACTGCCAGCAATGGCGATCGCGAGCGCGTCGGCGGCATCATCAGGTTGAGGAATTGTTTCTAATTTAAGTAATAATTTAACCATTTGTTGGACTTGTTTTTTATCGGCTTTTCCAAACCCAGTAACGGTTTGCTTAACTTGCAGCGGCGTCAATTCGTGAATTGGAATTTGGTGGCGACCAGCAACGAGCAATACAACACCGCGAGCTTGGGCGACCGTAAAAGCGGTCGTGACATTTTTGGCAAAAAACAATTGTTCGATCACGAGCAGTTCCGGCTGATGCTCTTGAATATGTTGCTCTAACGCAGTTTCGAGCATCACGAGTCGATTACTCGGCGTTTCGCCCTTGGGGGTTTTGATACTTCCGTAGCTGATCGCTTCGATTCGGGAACCATCAGCTCGAATCACGCCATAGCCGGTGTCAGCAATTCCTGGATCAATTCCCAAAATAATTCTCGATGGCTTAACCGGCATTGGTATAAATTTCGCTGACTTCATCCAGAGTTTCAAGCGCTGCAAATAATTTTTCCAGCCGTTCTTGGTCAAGCTCGCTCAGGCTCACTAATTCTTTCGGAATGTATGCGAGCGAAGCTTCATTAATGGTATGTCCGGCAGTTTGAATCGCCTGACGGACGACTTGTAAGTCAGTGCTCTCGCAGTAGACGACGGTTACATCATCTCTTTGTATCATATCACGGGCGCCCGCATCGATTAAGTGTAATTCTAAGGCTTCATCGAGTTTCGCGGTAATCGTAATCACACCAAGAAGTTCAAACATCCAGCGCACGCTGTTTGGCCCGGCAAGTTGGCCGCCGTTTTTAGTTAAGGTGTTTTTGACTTCGCTGACCGTACGATTTTTATTGTCGGTAATCGCTTCAATAATCAGGGCGACTTGGTTGGGACCAAACGCTTCATACACAACACTTTCGAGTTGGGCGTTGCCATCAGTGGCACCGCTGCCGCGCTTAACCGCTCGTTCGATATTGTCTTTGGGCATGTTAGCTTCACGTGCCTTGTCGATTGCCAAACGCAACGTAAAATTAGCGTCGAGGTCGGCGCCATTGCGAGCCGCAATCGTAATCGCGTTCGCGAGCTTAGTGAAGCTGGCGCTGCGCTTAGCGTCAGCAGCTGATTTTTGTCGATGGGTCGTGGCCCACTTGCTGTGTCCGGACATACTAAATGATAATTAAAAGCCTAGATAGTATACGGCAATTTATTTATTTAATCAACCCTCCATGATACAATGATCACATGAAATTACTTGATCGGCAATCACTATTTAAAACTGAAGCACTCGCACCACTCGTTGCCACGTTGTTCCAGTTTCAAGTTCAACTTGCTAGTGGTTGGAACGCCGCTCAAACAGTTCGCTTGCCGCGCGCACCGCGCTCTCGCCGAATTGTCGTCTGCGGGATGGGCGGTTCCAATCTAGCCTCAGAAATTGCCCGTGACATTCTCGGTCCTGAGTCACCGTTTGGCTGGGACTTAATCCGCGACTATACAATTCCGAATGCCGTTACCAAAGCCGATTTAGTTATTCTTTCGAGCTATTCAGGTACGACCGAAGAAGTATTGGCGTGTTATGAGGCGGCTCGCGCCCGTCGCTTACCAATGGTTGTTATTGCCACTGGTGGTGAATTGGTTGATCGCGCCAAAAAGCAGCGCGTACCCCTAATTCTATTAGACGCTGGCACTAACCCATCAATTCAGCCGCGCTACGGTGTTGCTTTGCAGTTGGGCGCGCTTTTGGGGATGGTGGCGCGCTGGCAGCGTTCATTGATCAACCAACAAGAGCTTAAGGAAACTATTTCTTATCTTGAGGTCTTGGCTCGTGATGTGTATGGTCCGCAAGTGTCCACTGTTGATAATCCCGCCAAATACGCGGCACAATTATTGGTAAACCGTCTGCCATTAGTAATGGCGGCTGAGAGTCTGAGCGGCGTGGCTCATACATTCGCCAATCAAATTAACGAAAGCGCCAAAGTCTTGGCCCACCACCACCTCTTATCTGAACTCAACCACCACTTGCTTGAGGGGTTACAGTTGCCAGGGCCGAGTCACAATCAATTACTGGCGCTGTTTTTAACCACCGATCAATATTCACGACGAATCCAGCAGCGAGTTAAGGTGACGCAGTCGGTATTGGAAAAACAACAGATCCCTTATCTCGAAGTTTCGATTGATGGCAAAAGTCCCTTAGCGGTGGCGCTTGAAGGGCTGTTGTTCGCCAGTTGGACCAGTTTATATTTGGCACTATTACTAGAACAAAACCCAACAGATATTCCGTGGGTGAAGTATTTTAAGAAGGAGCTAGGGAAGAAATCGTAACGCTAAACCCCTCACATAACACCTCCCCTACCTCAGGGGAGGATTTGTTTTTTGTCATCCCCGGTTTAGCCGGGGATCTCCTCGTTACGCATTTGTTAATGAGTACGCGATTAGGAGATCCCCGCCGCCGCGGGGATGACAAATTATAAGAGGAATGACAAAGTAGGGTATGTTCCTACCATTCGCATTATGGTAAGATGGCGACACTATGATTACTCAGTGTCGTATTTTTTTGCAAAAACAGCCCTGGATTGGGTATTTGGGGGTTTTTGTGGTTGTGTGGTGTTATTTGTTTTCGCTGCAATTTAGTGATGCAGTGGCTGATCCGGACTCGTTTTATCACATTAAGGTGGCGATGCTTATGGCTCAACGGGGGTGGGTTTTAGAGTTTCCCAGTCTCCCCTTCACGATCTTTACTAATGGGTATGTCGACCATCATTTCCTGTATCATCTCTGGTTGATGCCGTTTGTCAGCTGGCTGCCGCCGTTTGTTGGGGCCAAGATTGGCCATACGCTTTTAGCAACTGGGTTTATTGTGTTGCTGTATCACTATATGCGGCGGCTCACGGTTCGGTGGCCGGCGCTTTACATTTTTGCTTTGCTGTTATCGCAAGTGTTTATCTTCCGTTTATCACTGATCAAGGCTCAGCCATTGTCACTGATTCTATTATTTACCGCACTTTATCTATTAATTAAAAAAAGATACGCATGGTTACTGCCACTGGGCGCGGTGTATGTTTGGGCATACGATGGTTGGCCGATACTCCTAGTGGTTACAAGTTTATATATCCTTGCTGACTGGCTCAACCAAGCACCTCGATCTTTGAAAATACGCGAATGGTGGCAGCATGTTTTACTGGGCTTCAAAACCGCTCATTATTATCACTTACTTGGCTTAAGTGTTATTGGAATCATCCTGGGAATTATTATTAATCCGTTCTTCCCGCAAAACTTGAATTTTTATTGGCTGCACATTTGGCAGATTGGAGTAGTTAATTTACAAAGCGTAATTGATGTAGGGGCAGAGTGGTACCCACTTAAACCCTTTAATTTTATGCGAGCGATTGCGATTGCACTAGTGCCACTACTAATGGCTTTAGTCCTAATGCTGACGTATCGTCCGCGCACGCGAGCTGTAACGACGTTGCTCTTGCTTGATATGTTTTTCCTGGTCATGGCCATTAAATCCCGGCGCAACATTGAGTACCTCGTACCCTTACTGGTTTGGAGTAGTGCGGTTATTATTACCACGTGTCTCAAGCAGCCACAAGCGCAAATAGATTTGACTTACTTTAAAGCCCGCGTCCGGTGGTTTTGGGATAATCAATTACAAAACTTATTTACAGGGGCAGTGCTGGTGGTTTCTATTGGTTGTATTGGTATTGTTGCCTGGTTCGCCAACCAGCAAACCTTGCAGTCAGTCCCTGAAACCAAGTTGTCAGGCGTCAGTCAGTATCTTAAAAATCATAGTCAGCCAGGCGATATTGTTTTCCATAGTGACTGGGATGACTTTCCGCTGTTGTGGTATCATAACGATAGTAATCGCTATATTATCGGGCTGGACCCGACGTTCCTCTTTGCCCAAAACTCTCAGCAGTATCAAGACTGGTTAGCGCTGACTAAGGGCGAACGTGCTGCCGAAAGTTACTATATCGTAAAGGAAGAATTTAGTGCTGCCTTCGTGCTTATCAATAAAGAAAATAGTAAGATGCCTGCGGCATTCGTTGACCCGAAATTTAAAAAGGTTTACGAAGACCGCGAGGCGATTGTTTATCAGGTGCTATGAAGCTTGTTATTGTCTTACCCGTCTATAACGAACAGTTAGTACTTAAGAAAAATGCGCAGGCAGTGCGTGTTTTTTGCCGTGGCGTTTTTACTAATGATCAACTGACGATTGTGATTGCTGATAATGCTTCGCGCGATCAGACACCAGCGATCGCTCAGCAATTAGCGGCAACGTATCCAGATATTAAATACCTGCATGTTGCTGAACGTGGCAAGGGCGTTGCCTGGCGAACGGCATTTCTCGAGTATGATGCTGACTGTTATGTGGTGATGGATGTCGATCTCGCAGTTTCTTTAGTTGACTTGCCACCATTAGTCGAAGCAATTCGCTCAGGATCTGATTTGGTGATTGGCTCTCGATTTTTAGCGGGATCGCGTGTCCAACGAACGGCCTTGCGCACGCTGACGTCGCGAGTCTATCGGTTCTTGGCGCAACGCGTACTGCAGAGCCAGATCAGTGATTTCCAGTGCGGGTTCAAAGCGCTCAATCGTCGGTCGCGCGATGAATTATTACCACAAACCACCGACCCAGAATTTTTCTTGGACACTGAAATCGCAGTGATGGCCGAGGCACTTAATTATACAATTACGGAGATTCCTGTTGAGTGGTCGGCCTATCGTGATCCCCTGCGCAAAAGCACGGTCAATATTATCGTTACTACTTATTTATACCTTCAAAAGATCTGGAAATTGCGGCGGCGTACGGCAGCGCTTAGGATTGACAAAAAAGCAAAAGTAGCGTAAAACAAAGCTACTTTCCTTTCACAATTCACGGTTCAACTACAGGAGAACTGCTCATGAAGTATGTCGCGAGTCTATTAGTGTCTTTTGTTGTTTGCGGTTGTGCGACCATTGTGGATCGCCAAGGCACAAGAAAAGATGTGGCATCACCAGGATTGTGGTTCAATACGAAACAATCCGACCCGAGTCGGCCAGTCCATCCATCTCGAACTGCCGACCGTATGGCTGAAGTTGACCCCGAAATGGCAACCGTGAATCTGCTCGTTGCTCAAGGGGTAAGCCCTGAAAAGGGCTTGGAGGCTGTGAAAGAAATTTCAAACAATCGCGCGGAGTCCGGATACGGGATTCAGGGCCGAGGGCTTCGGAGCGGCATCAGTATGAGACCGGGTTCGGGCGTCGGCCAGTCAACGGTCGGGCAACCGCGCACGGGGGTGATTGTTAATCGTTCAGAGGTGACGGCCTGGATAACGATCAGCGACTTTAACGGCGCCGTTGCCTACAAAGAATTGGAAGTGCCGGCTGGCGGCGTTCGCTATATCACCTTGCCGGCGGAAAGTCGCTGGCAGGTGCACATCAGAAATATGAACGGCGAAAGAGATGATGTGCTGACAGTGACGGCGGCAACAGGCAAAGGCTGGGCCCATGTCAGTCACGATATCGGCAGTGCCGTGATGCCCGCCGATTTCAATTATCGACTTGAGGAATAGTAGTAACCAACAACAAAAAAACGCACTGTCTCGATGACAGTGCGTTCTTATTTTTCTAAACTAGTTTCCGCTTGGCACTTGGACGCTTTGACCGCTAGAACCAGCGGCATTTAATAAGCGCTGATTAATAATATTAATCACTGAGGTGGCTATCGCATATGAAATTAATACCAGCACCAAGCCGATGACGGCATTTTTAATAATATCTTTAGCTTCACCAACGTTTTTGCTTTCACCACCGGCAGTCATCCACTTCCAACCGCCGTACATAATAAGGAGCACTGCAACGACGGCTAAAAATCCAAGAAAGAATTTAATTATATTGCCAATGGCTTCCATTGGCGTGATATTAGACCCACCAAAGGTGGATCCAAGCTTGGTTGCTTCCAAGGCCTTCGTATCAAGGGCAGCTTGCGTCAATGTCGGCGTTGCTAACAAACTGACGGCACACAACAACACGCCACCAATTACTAGTATTGGCAAGTAGCGGCGGATGGCGCCGCGATCAATAAAGGCGCTCGCCGTCTTAAGAAGCACTGACCCCGTTAAATATAAATAAGGTAATAGCATAAGATAAAACAATAATCACGAGGCCGGTGATGGCGGCGATAATAATGCTTTTGGCGTCAGTAACGGCCTTGGTCTCACCGCGCGCCGTCATCCATTTCCAGCCCCCATAAAGCATTAAAAGGAAAAATACCAAACTGAGAAGTCCCAAAAAAGCGGTGACCAACGTGCCAATAGCGACGGGAAGCGAGCCGCGGGCGGCGAGGTCGGTGCCGTTAACGCTAGCTTGTAAGTTGTTGCGAATCTCTCCGGCGGCCGACACTGGCAAAGCTAGAGTCGAGACGAGGAGGGCGCTGATAATACCTGCTTTCATGTGAGTGTAGTATGCCTTCAGCACAAAGGAGGCGAAATCGCCTCCTTTGACTGTTAAGCTTATAGGTCGTTAAGTAAACGATTATTTACTTCGTTGAAGACGAAGGTTGCAATCGCGTACGCAGACAAGATAATGATCAAACCGATAATGCCGTTAACGATGAGCTTTTTCGCTTCGCTCACCTTGCCGTCATCACCGCCAGCAGTCATCCATTTGAAGCCGCCGTAAAGGATCACGAGCACAGCGACGATACCGAGGAACGAGAAGATCCACTGCATAATCTTGGTGATCAGTCCCATTAAGTCGGCGTTATCGCTGCTGCCTTGAAGCGTGTTTTCAAAGCTGGCATTGTTGACACCAAATGGGTCATCATTTTGAGCAAACGCTACAGGCGCTGCAAAAGCTAACGCGAGCGTCAAAGTCATGATGCCAGCGAGTAACTGTTTGTGTAATTTTTTCATACAATCACCCCCTCTCTGTTGTCGAATGATGCCATTCGTGTAGTCAATAATTCATCCATACTGGTAATTAGTATATCACAGCCAACCGCCAACTGCCAATCGCTTACCGTCAATACATAGCAATCAACGGTAGAGGGTTAGCTAACTAGCGCCTACCGCACCGAGGATAGTATTGACGGCGGCGAATGATAATAAGATGGCGACCAAGCCGAAGATCGCCCAGATCATGATATTTTTGCTTTTGGTGATGAGGGTGGCGTCCCCGCGTGAATAAAACCATAGCCACCCGGCCCAGATGAAACTAAGAAAGGCGACGACACTGGCACCAGCTAAAACGGCACGGACAATAATGTTGGCGAGTTCTGGAATAGTGGTAGCCGGAATTGGACTGTTAAATTCGAGGGCGTAGGCACTCATTGGTAGGACTAATGAAGCGACCGCAGTGCTTAGAGCAAATATTTTTTTCATATACTAATTTTTTTTCGGAGTCGCTTCACACTGTAGGTTGCCACTAATTAAGGTTGAGGTGTTAAAGGCGCCATTGGTAAGCGATATGATCACGGTATTAACTAGTGTCCAAGCAATCATGATTACAAACACACCGACGATCACTGATTTAATAATCTCTTTGCCTTGACTGATGCGGCTAGTATCGCCGTAGGCAGTGATAAATAAGAAGCCCGCAAGAATCAACATTAGCACTGCGGCGACACCAGTCAAAGCGAGAATGACCCTAGAAACATTGATTAAAAGCTGAAAAATGTCACACACACTACATTCATTGTTGGCCTGGTCTCCAGCGCAGCTGGCTGGTATAAATACGGATTGTGCGGCGTTACGATAGGCGCTGTCATTAAAGTTTGAAGTGCTATCAGCAGTTGGTGCCGGGGTACATGTAATCTTATTAGGGGAAAGACTGGTGACACCACATGTTGCCTGGCTGCACTGATCGGTGCACGTTAAGGGCGAGCTTTGTCCTTTGTCATCAGTGCAAATACATTTAATCTCAGCCGCTTGTACTGATTGTGGTTGAACCCCAATAACTCCAATAACGGCACTGCACGCAATTAATGTCAATACAGCATATTTACTGAACGAGCTCATAATGTTTGGTTTATCTTCTGGATCGCGGTGCCGATAATTTGCTCATCTTCTTTATCTGTCATCGAATTGGTGAGTTGATCAAGCATGGTTTTGAGCGCTGCGTCAACCGTGAGCGCATCTTTGCCGATATACCAATTACGAGCCGTTAAGGTTTGGGTTGAAGCCGCGTGTAGCTCCTCATCTTCGCTTTGGGCGGCAATCAAAGTCTTCAAAGCAGCTGGGCGCTTGGTGATCTCTAGAAACTTTTTAGCTTCAGCATCGCGTGTCGTCGCAAACAAGATGAAATCCCAGGCCTCATTTGGATATTTAGTTTTCTTCGACGTCACCTCGAGCCAGTAATTAGCCAAATTGGTCGGACGCTCAGGTGAAATCTGCGGTAGCGGTGCGATTCCGATCTGTACGCGTGGGGCACGGGCGCGGATTAGCGGCAAGTTGTAATTATAGGCAAAAGCAATGGCGGTTTTTCCAGCCATGAAAGCATCCAGGGCGTTTGGTTGGTCAGTGCTCCAGCTGTAGACGTTTTTAGTCGGTGAGCTGAAGTCCCGATAGAAGCGCAAGGCTTGGCTGCCTGGGTTCTGGCCATTTTTACTGGCAAAGAATGTCGGTGAGCCTTGAGGGGTGGTCATGGTCGCCCCGTTCTGCATCATTAAGACTGAGAGTAAATCTGCGCTCGTATTAATATTGACGCCCGTACCAATGGCGGCCCCGGATTGGACGACAGCGCCTTTACTGTCATATCGAGTGAGTTTAGTGACCACATTGGAAAATTCATCCCAGGTTGCTGGTGGCTGGCTAATATTGGCCGCATTGAACAAATCGCGGTTATAGAGCATTACCAAGCTGTCGACTGAGAGCGGCAAGCCATACACTACGTCGTCAATAATACTGTCTGTAACGACCGTATCAGGAAATTTGTCCTTAATTTGGCGAAGATTTGGGGTCGGCGTGGTTTCGAGCTCAAAAACCTGCTCTTTTTTGATCGTTCCTTTAATTCGCTGGGTAGCCATGGTGATCTTGGCTGGCATCGGGGTTAGCTTGGGTTGATATTCGCGCAACCAACTCTCAGGAATAGAGAATAGGTCGGGTCCCCGATCTTCAGCAAAGGCCTCAAGGAGTTGCTGCTCGTATTCTTCGTAGCGGAATTTCCGGTAGTTGATTTTTACGTTTGGGTGGAGAGTTTGGTAGTCAGCAATAATGCCGGCAAATGAATCAGCGTCATCCCACACGCGCCAATACTCGAGCGTCACTGGCTGTGTGCGTTCTTGAACGGCTTTCGACGGTGCCTTGCAGCCAAAACCAGTGGTTACTAAAACGGCAATTAAGAGGGCGAGTGCGGTTGTGTGTTTTATCGAAGGATTCATATGCAGGAATTATAGCACGAATATTTTTTGTTGTAGTAGTTTTATAGTATAATCAGGTGGATACAAGTACTCTCCGTGCACTGATACTATTCTTATGATAATTCCCGAAGCTCAAGTCTTTTTAGAAAAAATTGTGACTGAAAAACACGGCACCGTGAGCGCCGAATTTCGCCGTGACACAATTGCGAGTTTGCAGTCTCGGTTGGAAGCACATGTCATGACGGCACTGGCAGCAGCGATGCCACCGGCAGGAGTTGCAGCTATGAATGAATTGGTTGGAGATACGACAGAAATTACGCCTGAGAAAATCCAATCGATTATTACTCAGCACATTCCGAATATATCAGAAATAGTAGCCGCAGCTTTGCTAGAGTTCCGGGCTACCTACCTCACTTCATAATCTACTGGCCATGGCGCCGACAAAAACAAAATCAGCAACGTTACTTGAAGCTCAACTTAAACAATTGGAGCGGGTTTATGATGATTTTGAACAGCAAATGTCGGCCTTGCGGCGCGAGCGAGCACAATTACTTGCTGATATCCAGGCGCATATTGACCAGAAGAAGTTACAGTCCGTATATAACAACCTAAAATAAGTATGGCGAAGCGTCCGCGAGAAGAAGAAGATTTTGATGAGATTGAGCGTAAAGGCCGGAATAAAGACGGTAAGGTGAGGCGTGGCCAAAAAGATCCTGAAGCAATTAATATTAACCTTGAACTTGAAGCGCAAGTTGGACGAGAACAGCGAGAATTAGAAGATCAACTCAGGCGCGTGGGTGAAGTTCAAGGTCAAGTGGGTGATGAAGCGGCAGCGTTTGCCGCAGAAACTCAGGAGTTGCTACCTGACGGTGTCACCGAAACTCAAGAAGCGCAATTTGAGATGATTGATGAACGTGCCCTGGCTGCCGCCGCTCAAGCCCAGGAAGCACTTGATGTCATTAAGCAGGAACAATTTCTAGAGCTGTTTAAAGAAGATATACGTAAAAGAATTGATAAGACGGGGGTGGTTCACATGCAAGCTGATACTAGTGACGAGAAGGTTTTTTTCAGAAGGGCACGCAAGGTTGCTGCAGAGAAAATCGGAATTAATCTAGAAAATGTCGACTCTTTGGTCTCAGCTGATGAATTACTTGAGGCAATTAATGAGGTAATGCGTGAATATCAGCCAATCACACCTGAGAGCTCTTTACCTGATGCCAAACGCGAGAAATTTCTCAAACATTTTGAAAAACAACTAGATAAAGAGCTCGATGATCTCGAATTCCTTTCCGAAGAAGATATTGCCGAAGCTTATGAGTCTGCTAAAATCGCCGCCCAAAAAAAATTAAAACTTGATACGCTCGTTGTTGATGATGAGTTAAATGTGGAGATGAAGGGTATCGAGCGGCGTTATTCAGAACGAAAAGCGCAGCGTGAATTAGAAATTACTGAAAACAAAGGGTTAGCTGTTAATGTTTTGGGTGCAGGTAAAAATAGAGAAATCCTAGAACGACTAAAAGATAAAATTGGTGATGCAACCGAGCCGGAGTCGGTAGCTGATACTAAAAGGACGGCTCCAAAAAAAGAGGCAGCGATTCAAGGTCCTCAAGCGGCTAGCAAAACAGGACTACAACGTGTCCAGAAAGTCGATACTAATTCTCCTAAACGCATTGATATTGATGAGTATGTTCGACAAGGGTTGGGATTTGCTCATGGCACGGTTAGTACGAAAGGCGGCAAGGAATCCGGAGTGACTTTTCATGGGCGAAAGCGTGCCGCTACTACTTCAGCACCTGAAACTGAATTGGAAACAGCGCCAACTAGCGAACAGCTCGCATTGGCTGCAGAAATTGATGCCAAGATCGAAATTTTGGATGATTTGGTAACTGAAATATATGAGTTGCCTAACGAGCATCATTTTTCTGACAGCGCCTTAACTGCTTTGGATAGTTTTGTTGATACATACGACTCAAGTATCCAGAAATTAGCTGAACTATGCTATTTAATTAAATCACCTCAGGATCTCGTCAATTGGAATGATGGCCATGCATTTATTGAACGTAAGTTACGATTAGCCAAAGAATATTTGCTATCACTTGATTCAAATGCAGTTATTACCAAAGAGGATATTGAAAATCATGTTCGCCAACAGCCAGAAGTAGTCGATGTTCCGGCGCCATCCATTGGCGACCGCTTTGAGCAGTTGTTCCGAAAGCGACTCCAGCGGGAACTGCGTTTGCTTGATAGTCAAACCTCAGCTCAAGGTATTGAAGGTGCCTACAAGCATGTACTTGATGCCGTGTTTGATCAAGTTAATAGTTCATACGATGACCGGGGGCGGCTTCAGGAGCAAAACAATATCACTCGTGACGAAGCTGTTGTTATCGCGCGCGCGGTTCGAGCCGAACTCGAAGCGGCTTGGCGAAATCACCATGACGAATTTTCTCAGGGCCTAGAGCGGTTAGAAAATCTGAAAGTGGAAGCCCAAAAGTTAGATGGTGGCATCGCTGAAGACCTGAAACCTGCTAATCTGGAATCTACGCCGGCAATTGAAATGCTGCAGCGCCGGATTGAGCGTTTGTTTGCAGAATTAGACACGGCCACTCAGTCGCCAGATGTTCTCAAGCTCAACGAAGAGTTTCAAGCGGCCCAAAAGCGGTCACCGAACACACCGGAGGAGCAACAGCAGTTAGTTGATCATCTTAAGCACATCGTGAGTCGGTTACAAGACACTGTATTTGGGCGCGCGCTTGATCGAGAGCAGCGTATCCATGCCAGTGAAGTTAAAAATCAATTTGAAGATCAGGTTCAGTATGCTGCTTTTATTGAAAAACAGTTGCGCGAGCCTGAAACGAGCTCCCCAGAGTTTAAAAAGATAATCAAGAAAAAGAACGACATTCTAAATAAATTCGCGAACGCTAAGGAGAATGATCGACTCGAAGAACTGCTCCACCAGTTCAAGCAGCGCGTAGTGGCGCCCTTAGGAGAGCTTTTCCATGAGCGCAAATCACCCGAGGCAGTTATTGTTGAAAATCAGACTGAATTACCACCGGTAGAAAGTCTAGAAAATGATCCACGCTTCCAACAAATTATTGAGGCTGAAAGCTTAAGCTATCTGAAAACTACAGATAGTGCCTGGTTTTACCGCAACTTCTCTGGCGAAGTTTCGCCAGCGGGCTATCTTATCGATCGCCAGGGCAAAGAAACTAACTTACTGCCAAGTCAAAATATAACCAGTGGCTGGGACGCAGTGAAAGCCAAATCAGAAAAAGTATTTGCCGAGCGCTATCCAACTGCTGCCCAAGCACCTGAAAAACCGCCTCAGGATCCCAACCCAAAAAAGCCCGATACTTTTGATGGCCTAAGTGAGGCCCCAACTATCCAATACGCCGGCATGGCTCAAGGGGTTGAAGTTGGTCCCGATAATGAGGATTCACTTGAGGCCTATGGTCGTCTCCAACAGGCTACCGTCAAGGTCGAAGCGCCAAAACCAGCGGCTGAGCAACCCGAAGTTGAGAAGGGTCAGGAGCACCCATCAAAACTCTTTCTTATCGACACCTCAGAAGTTGTTCGCGCGTATGCGCGGCGTGAAGCTGAACAAAAACTTGAGCAGCTACGGCATTCTTCGAATACGTTGCAGCGAACCTGGCTCCGCTTAGGTGAAAAGGGGTATCTCAGTAAATTTTATAAGGAGTCACTCGCCAATATTAGTACTAATAAAAACCTTTTAGCCGAGATTGAAGCTCGGTTTGGCCGGAGTGAAAACCGCAATGAAGGCCGCGAGTATTCGGATGAGATTCTTAATAGCTTAATTGAAGAGTTTGATCAGGCAGTGGTCGAAACCGATGAAGTTGGTGATTTCGTTCAGGATGCTGAGGTGAGTGCGGCGCTCGGTGATCTCTGTCGCCGATATGCAATTGATGACCCGGCGATTCATGACCGGCACACATTTGATGCTGCGGTTGATGAAGTTATTATCCCAATCTTATTGCGCAAAGGCTTTGCCTTTAGCAATGATGCGAATCGCGCTGGCCAAGCTGACGGCTTGATGTTTGCCAGTAATCTTTTCAAGTTCGCCGAAAGCTACAAGGCAGGAGTTAAAAACCAGTTGGAAGCGTTGCAAGAGCAATATCCTGATGATGCCGAGAAAATTAAAGCCGAACTCAGCGCCGAAATGGCCCTGGATATCCAGCTTGGTCTAAAGCAACGAGACTTGTACGAGACGAAACCAGCGGGCGCGTTATCATGGTATGAAAAACTAGTTGACCGTCTGGAATCAGTGCCGATATTGAACAAGGTAATTGCCAATCCAATGATGTATGGGGCGGTCGCTGGCGGTCTGACCGCAGCGGCCACGATTGGCACGCGGGGTATCGCCCGGGCCGGTGCGGTGGCTGGCGTTGCCGCAATTGCCGGTACGGCAGGAATGATCGCACCATTGGTTGTGGGTGCTGGCGTCGGCGGAGCGTTTATTGCGGCTCGCCGGGGCCGAGACTTGAAGTATGATCGTGGCATGGACTTACGGCGACGGACGCTGGGTGCGGAAAGTGGCGGGGCTCGGACTGACACGATGCGCAAGTTTGCCTATGACCAAAAAGACGCAACCACTGTTACTGAACAGCTACGAAGCTTATTAGCCCAGGATCAACTCAATGAAGATGATCGCTTAGCGGTTGCTGATAGTATGGCTCGGCTGGCCTTGGAGAAGGAAAAGAGCCTTGATTTGTTTAGTGTTGATGCGGAACAAGGCGGGCAGTATAAAACCCGGGCACTGGCGATGAAGGATCTCAAAGTAGCACTCAAACAACTCCAAGAAAAATTTGATTTAAGTGACGAGTCATTCACGCAATTGCAAACTGAGACAGCAGCAACGTTAGTCGAGGGCATTGAAGGCAATGACCGTGACTTCAATCGCTATAAGCGTCAGCAAATGGTTAAAAGCGGCGTCTTTGGCGTCGCCATGGGTTTGGCACTGGGCACCGTTGGTCAGTACGGTGTGTACCAGGGACTCGAGGCGGCCGGCATTAAAACACCCGACAGTGCGCTCGAAAAGATTTATCAAGTGCTTCGAGGCGACCAGGCTGCCACTGCTCCTGCCGAGAATATGCAGCAGGTTTTGGAGCAACTCCAGATCAAGAAACTTGATACTGGTGACGTTCAATTAGTAAGTCCTAAAGGCGAAGTCTTGGCGGATCATTTGCGCTTTGGCGATAACGGTGAATTGACTCCAGAAAGTCAGCAAGCTTTGCTCGATAAGCACATTGATTTCAGTGCTCATCGGACTTCAGAGGTAGTTTCACAAGCACCTAATACATATTTCGGCGAAGAGCTTCAAAAGCATGGGCGTGGTGCCTGGCATGATGAAGTTGGTAAAAAGATGAGTTCTTTTTTCAATAAGCTTATCGAATATGAAGGTAAGCAGCAGATGTTGTATTTGGATAAAAACGCGGACGGCAGCGTAATCGTCAACGCCCAGGCAATTCTGCAAAACCTCGAGAAAAATCTTAACGGGTCGTTTAAGCAATTTGGTACCAGTCCTGATGGGAGTGTCGATTCCAAACTCGCTTCCCTTCTTGATCAGTTACGCCAGTATCAAAAAGAGGGTACCTTGGCTGAACATCTCAAAGTTCAAATCATCCCGACTGATGAAGCTAATAAACAGGGCTTAGGCATTTTGACGGCCGGCGCTAACGCTGAAGGCAAAATTAGCTTGCCAGAAAAAGTGGCTCGGTTGTTTACAGATAAAACCAGCCTGACCTATGGGCATCACCCGGTTAAGTTTATTGAATTGCGGCTTGATGATCATGTGCTAGCTACTAGCGTTGGAGCCGACATGTCGGCGATGCCAGGCATGGTGGATCATTATCAATATGATTTCTCAACCGCAGCTGTTGCTCCGGTTTCCGAAGTAAGCCCAGCTACGTGGGATCTCCCACCGGTGCTACCATTTGACTCGCGCAAGGCGCTTGAGAAGTCAGCAGTCAACGACAGGATCGTGGGCGGTAGTTACTACCAAGGGCATTATGAACTGTCTCCTGTAGAGTTGGAAAAATATCAGGATCAACGCTTACCACTATTGGAGACGCCAGACACCATACTAAATCCGCAAAAGGCGGCGGAGATGTATTTGTCAAAACAGGATGAGCACTATCATCATGATTTAGAAGTATTGGTCAAAGATTTAGAGCCACGGCACCCTGACTGTAAGGTGGCCGTATGTATCCCAGTTGCTGGCCATCAAGAATCACACAACATCTACAAAACGCTCGAGTCGTATAGCCATCAATCAGCTGACCCAAAATCATTTGAAATTGTGCTTTTTGTTAATCACCCAGAAAAAGATTTGCAAGGCAATAAGCTTGATGCTAAAAAGACTATTAAAGAAATTGAGCGATTTAAAAAAGACCATCCGGAGCTGAAGGTTCAGTATATTTACAAAGCGCTCAAGCGTGAGGATGCAGTCATTGGTAATATTCGCAAGATTCTCAGTGACACCGTCCTGCTTCGTGAACAGTCAGCGCCAAACGAGCGAGACTTAATCCTTGTCAGTAATGACGCTGATAATGAAGGGTTGTCGCCGAAATATATCGAGAATTTCATCAATAAGTTTGAAGCACATCCCGAGGTTGATTCATTTATGGGACGGCTTGATTGGGACCCGAAAGCCTACGTTCGCAATCCAGTTTTGCATGTTGGTACTCGACTCTTCCAGTACATTGCCATGCAATCGCGACACAAAGGATGGCACATTGAGTCATCCGGAGCAAACTTTGCCTATCGGGCTAGTATTTATGCGGCCGTAGGCGGTTATGATCAGAAATCACCATTAGCAGAAGATGTCGATTTAGGCAGAAAGATTAAGGCCGCCCGAATGGGTGCAACACGAATGAAAGATGTTGGTGTTGCTGGTAGTCAGAGTTCTCGGTTATATACATCGGCACGCCGTGCTGAAAAGGCTTTCACCGAAGGTAAGGCACCTATTGAGCAGTGGGAAACAGGCTTCAGTGCGTATGATGATGAAATTAGAAAAGGTAAATGGCAAATTAATGGCGAGGTTAACTGGGATGATCCAGAAGAGCTAAAAAAATTCAAATCTGATATTGAAAAAGTAGTAAATCAAACCATTAACCTTTATCTGGGTATTGGTGGGCGCTATGGAGAATTGGCAGGCAAAGCGCTTAAGTGGCTGGGGATTAAGTATGAGTTAGGTGACAAAGGTCAGGTTAAAGTGACGGATATTACTCTGCTAATAGATGGACTGAAGAAATATCAACGTGAGGGATTGAAGTTATATGAGCAGAAAATTGGCAAGGAACCAAAGATGACTAGCCCAATCAGTAACAATCTCTTGAGACGGCTTAAATGAAAATTAAACTAAAACTCCCGCTGATCAGCGGGAGTTTTAGTTTGTTACTATTTTGTCGGTTTAAAATCTAACGCCACTGAATTAATACAATACCGTTTACCTGTCGGTGCGGGGCCATCTTCAAATAAATGCCCAAGATGTGAATCACAGCGGCTGCAGCGGGCTTCAACTCGATGGATGTCGAAACTGTAGTCGTCTTTGAGCGTTACGGTCCCAGCTTTGGCTAAATCATAAAAACTTGGCCAGCCTGTGCCTGATTCAAATTTAGCTTCCGAAGAAAATAATTCTTGGCCGCAGGCAACGCAGACGTACACACCCTTTTCGTGATGATCGTAATATTTGCCGCTAAACGGACTTTCAGTAGCGCCTAAACGGCAGACGTTGTATTGCTCGGCGGTGAGTTTGTCTTTGTAATCGTCGGCCATATTCAAAGAGTTTTTAAATGCTTATTGCGCGCCCACTCATTGGCTTTATAAAGTGATTCAAACGTCCCGGCATCAATCCATTCGCCAGTAATCTTTTTCACCGTCAATTCGCCGCGCTCGAGATACCATTTTTGGACATCGGTAATTTCGTATTCACCGCGGGCTGAGGGTTTCAAGCCCTTAGCCACTTCTACAACTCGCGAATCGAAGACGTATAATCCAGGAATCGCATAGTTTGATTTTGGCTGCGTCGGTTTTTCTTCGATCGACAGCACTTTGCCATCAGCATCAAACTCGACAATTCCAAACCGTTCAGGATCAGGCACTTCTTTGGCAAACACCATGCCGCCGGAAGTGAAGCTTTGGATGGCGGCGCTTAAGTCGTCTTCGAAAATATTGTCACCAAAGATCAGAGCAGCGGTATCGCCGTCATCGAGGAAGTTTTCAGCCAGGGAAAATGCTTGAGCGGAGCCTTCTGGCTTATCTTGAATTTCGTAGGTAAAACGCACGCCGAATTGGCGCCCGGAACCAAGCACTTTCATATGTTCGCCGCAGTTGTGTGGTGCGGTGATAATTAAGATTTCTTTGATCCCCGCCTTGATCAGGGTTTCCAGCGGGTAATAAATCAGGGGCTTGTTGTAGATTGGTAATAGTTGCTTTGAGGTGGCGAGGGTTAACGGTCGGAGGCGTGTTCCTGAGCCGCCGGAGAGGATGATGCCTTTCATTATCGTAATTTAATTTCAGAATTTACTTCGGGCTCACTTTCTTTATGTATGCCATTAATCTCATAATATTTTAAGACTTCAGCTGCCGGCATCGATTCAACTGATACAGGTGTTACGGCTTCTAATCCGGTAATCGCATACTGTTGCTCATCAACTTTTATGAGATGTTCGCCTGGGATTGTATCGGTATCGATCGCATAAATATAAACGTCCTTTTTGGGGTCAAACAATTCAGGGTGCTCGAAGGTGATAACTTTGGTTGTCTCATCAATATGGGCAGCGGTATTATCTGGGAGCGCGGCTACGGCAATGGCGAACCCTATATCTGGTGTGGCGTAAACAGCTTCTAGAAGCTCATTTTCAGGTACAGCCATGCCCTCGCCGGCCTGTGCCTGGCTTGGTTTGAGCGTGTCAAAACGTTTTGATGAGCCGTGGTAGAGGATCATAGAAGTGGTAATAATTCAGGAATTTCTTTTTCAGTGAAATGTCCTTTGTCTGAATGTTCGTGATAGGTTACTTTTGGTAGTGCGGATTTAATTATCTCAAACGATTTCAATAAATCCGGACCGTCATCAGTCGATAATAAGATATGAATCTCATTATAATCACTAATCATTGGATTGATTTGAAAATCGAAAAAGCCAGTGGTTAGTTCTTTATCAGGATCAATCCATGGGGCGACCAAGAATATTTTACTTACTTTAATTTGATGCTCGGAAAGATAGCGCAATAAAAATCCACCACCGCAACTGTGACCAATGAGCGTTGTTTCTTCGTTGAGCTTGAGTTGCTCAAAGACTTTAACCCATTCTTCGTAAATTGGATCAAAGGGGCGCGGAAATTCTAAAACTTGGCACAACTCATTTCGCAAGGCGAACTGTTTTTGCAACCAGGGCAACCAAACACCATTTGATGGCGATGGTTTTGTGGCGTCGTAGAATTCTTTTTCGTACGGTGCGCCGTGGATGAGGATTGTTTGGTTCATTTTGATTTAAATATTAAATACTTTATATTCATAATCCTTTAGTAACAAGGTCTCTAACCCTAAATCATTTGGTAACTTGTCAGCATTCTCACCTACATAATGGCAAATAGTCTGGACGGGCACAAGGCCTAAACCTTTATGCAAGCCCCCTGAACTTTTGCTGTAAAAAGCTGTTGAAAGGACATAAGCACCCGCAGATGTTCCAGCGATAATCTTGCCAGTAAATAATTCTCCGAGGGTTTCAAATCTTTTCAGTACTTCTAGTAATTGTAATGTATTGCCACCGTGAATAAAGATGACGTTTGCTCTGGAGATTTGTTCAATGAGAGTGTGCCCATCAGCAACTTCGTACGTTATCGTTTTTGATTCTTTATTGCGCTCAAATTGAGCGATGTCTTTATCTTTGCTGGCCGTAATTTCATCTGTATCTTTTGCAAATAATACCAACAAAACTGTAAGTGTACTAGGAGTATCTTTTAAAATCTCTTTAAAGAATGAGTCATTCTGTTCATTAATGTGACTCGCAAAGCCGCCGTGGAGGATGTATTTTGTTGGCATATGCTAATTATTTGATACCGTGATCACTGTCGGAAGCTTCACGGTGCGCAATCCACTTTTTCACAAACCGATGAAGATGCGGATCAAGCTTTTCGATCGGTGTTTCAAGGATTTCTTCGGGACTAAACCATTTGTAACCATTAAATTCCCCAGGGTCATATTGTAGAGGCGCATTTGAATCGGCTTTGAGTACATACCACAGACTGACATCTGTATGCCCGGCCGTTAGGTTTACGGTAACGGCTTGAGTCAGGAAAAATATTCCATCGTACAGAAAATCAGCTTGAATGTTGAGCTCCTCAACCACTTCCCTTTCAACGGTGGCTTTGGGATGTTCGTTTGGCTCAACATGTCCACCAGCTGGCAGCCATAACTGGGCTTTGATGTGGTCAATCAGTAGGATTTTATTTTCCTTTGGGTCAATGACAACAAAATAGGAAACAAGATGTTTTGGTGGGATATCTGGTTTTTGGATACGAAATAATTCGGCACCGCTTTTAATCCACTGGATGGTGTCGTTGATATGTTCACGCTCTAAACCGTCAGTTGGTGTGATTTGCTCAACGAGCTTTAAGATTTCATCTTTAATACTCATAAGAAAATCTATTTTATCACCAAATCAGAAAGTGGCGCGAAATCTTTATGCTGTCTTATCTCTTCCTCATGATATTTGCCAGCTTTCCAATAAACTTTATAAGCTTTCGCGGTGGGTTTTGAAGCGATGACACGATAGGTGTCATCAATAAATTCAACAGCGCAACAATTATCTATGGCAATCGCAATACCTGAAGTTTTTTGCATTATCTTTTTCAGCCCAGGTCGCCGATCTTTTTCGACATCGTAGTGAGGCGAGTGTACTACTGGGATAAATCCAAGTCCACTGACTTTTATTAAGTCGGCATCAGGATTATTAAACCGTCTAGAGTCAGAGGCTCCAGCGTGGAACCAGCAAATTGACCCAGCACTTAAACCCGAAAGGATTACACCCTTATCCCAAGCTTTCCTTAGGATTTTATCGACACCATACGACTTCCAGGTGCGGAGCATCTTTTGGGTGTTTCCACCACCAACATACACGATGTCAGCCGACATGATTTTTTCTTCAACTGCTTTCTTAGTAGGCTTTTCTTTGATCAGCCAAAGCACATCTGTCTCACACCCTAGTTTCTTTCCAAAATATTTCTGTACCGTTTCATAATATCCTTCAGAGTCAGAACTAGCTGTAGGGACAAAAAGAACTCGCGGGCTTTTCTTGCCGGTTAACCGAATAATCTCCCGGTCTATTTTAGTGGTTTCAATCGGATATCCAGGTCTCCCGATTTCACCGCCGCCGATGGCTATGATTTTTTTCATAAAGTTGCTATGAGGTCTTTTGTTGGCTGTAGGCTATCTTTGTCTATAGTCCAAATGCCCTTACTTATTGCGCATCTTTATTCATTGCCAGAATCCTATCGACACCTGGGGTGCGATCATTTGGAATTTGTTCTAAGGTAAACCAATTTGCTTCTGCTATCTCAAATCCATCGATAGCAAAATCTCTATTGGGTACACGAGCGTAATAAACATGTACCGTATCAATTTTGTATTGATGGGTACTTACGTACTCGCCAATCTTTTTAACCTCAGTCGTTACTACACCTGTTTCCTCCTTTAATTCTCTCATAGCCGCCACTTCGGACGCCTCACCTTTATGAATACCGCCTCCTGGCACTGTCCATCGTCGATGACCGTAATTGATACGCACTAAAAGAAAAGCCCCTTCGTTCTCAATGAGACATTTCACGCCCAGTGTTTTTGGTCGAACAATAAACCAATATACAGATCGAATCGGACTTGCTAAGATCCAAAAGATTTTAATCGTATATTGGCGCGGAGTGTATTTCATTTGTATGTTTCTTTGTCCAGACACCCTTTTTTATTCAGGTGTATAATTCAAACAATCTACATTTCTACAAGTAAGACTTTAGATTCTTTACCCAAAGCACGAGCGACCATCAACCGAGTATTGCCGCTCACCAGATGTATCTCGTCTAAATGCTTTAAAATTATTGGCGCATCAAGTTCTTGTCCCTGTTCCATCTTTTGTTTCAAGGCCTCCCAACTTCTAGTAGCTCCGGTTTCTCGATTTGTATGGTCAATGTGTTCTGCTATTTGTTCCCAGCCACCGTAGGGAATATCAAACGAATCTGTATTATCTAGAGCGCTCCACATCTCTTCCGTTAAATCAACTAATTTAGCTTCCTGAGCTTTTTCGTAGAAACTGCAAACGAATGCCTCTGGGTCTTGAGGACTATATTTTTGAGCCACCCTTTCAATTTCTCCCCGTTCTTTTGCAACGTCTGGAAAAACAAATATGGTTTCTTTTTCAGGAAATCGTTCCATGCACCCATTTTAACTTATAGCTACCCCTTTAGGTAGTCGGGTCACCCCGGTACTTAGTTATCTTGGCGGAGAGGGAGGGATTTGAACCCTCGATACCCGTAAAGGTATTTCACTTTTCGAGAGTGACGCCTTCAACCACTCAGCCACCTCTCCAGGTGGTTACTTCATTTTTTTGATGCTTGACCCCTCACATAACACCTGCCTGCGCAGGCAGGCCTCCCCTATCCTAGGGGAGGAACTTAATTATGTATTAGTTGCTCCTTCCCCTGGGACAGGGGAAGGCTGGGATGGGGTCAATGTCGAAATAGTAAACGCCATCGCCACGATCGCCCAAAACAACACCGACAAATCATTCTTCAAATATGGCGCATCGACTAGGCCATGAATTACCATTTGGCTCATGGCGGCGAATGCTGCCAGGTAGAGCCAGTGTGGTTCAACGTGTTTTAAGACGTTTTTGCTGCTTTGCCAGAGGTGATACCCAATCAGAATTGCGAAGCTGATCAGACCAAGGATACCTAATTCTGACCAAAAGTTCAAGACGATGTTGTGGGGGTATAAGAAGATTTCAAATGTTGGTAAATGGTATGGTTTGATGACCGTTTGATACCCCGCTAAGCCGGCACCGAAGATTGGATGGTCTAGGAGCATCAGCCAGGACTCTTTCCAGATCAAGCGGCGAATGAAACCTGAATAATCTTGGAGTAATAGCTTACTCAAAATGTATGCATGCAATGCTGGTGTTACTAATAGGATAATCGCACCAATAATAGAGGCGCCGATTGCCCACAAGCGTGTTCGTTGATTCCAGACGAGCATTGCTAACCATAGCGCCGGAATTGAGAGCATTGCTCATTCGGATTCCGCTAAGATAATTGCGGCGAATGAAATGAGGATGACGATAATCTTGGCGGCTTGGAATTTCCACTGGGCTTTTTCAAATAGCCAGCCGCTGTAGAGCATCACAATTGGCGCCAGGAACAAGCCAATGGCGTTGGGATAGCCATACACTGACACAATCCGATCAACTCCCCCAGTTGCCTGCATGAAGGCTGCAGGGACGCCGTAGCCGCTGAAGTATTGCCAGAAGCCAAACACGGAAATGGCGATGGCGCTGATTCCTAAAGCTACTAAAATCTTTTTAAATAATTGAACGTTGCCGATTGATAATAATAATGCAAATAGAGCAATTGGTTCAATATAATACGCTTTCCAAATTCCGAGGGCGCCAATTGTATTTGGAGAAACGCCAACGGATAATGTTGCGATTAGCCCAATGATAATTGATAACCAAAAAACCGGTTGAGTTTTTAGTTTTTGCCAGTCGTAGCGTTTGGTGAAAATGCCAAGGGCTACAATGAGAATTATTAACGCTTCGAGTGCGGTAAGTGGGACCCCAGCAATGTTGAAGCGAATTAAATAAACTGGCAGCAGG